>CAYUOB010000046.1:0-21076 GCA_964446145.1 uncultured Desulfobacula sp. | reverse complement strand
TTAATAAAAGTGCGTCTTACATACAGGTCCTGCATTTTGAACAGGTGATCATTGGGCATGAGGGGGATTTTTTTGCTTGCTGTGCTTTTAGAAATTCTTTTTTTAGAAATTCTTTTTTTACTCTGTTATCAAGGAAATCCCAGGGCAGGGGAGTATCAATGTCTCTTTGGCTGTAAATTATGGCATTGCAGTATTCTGTGTTTTTACTCATTGCCGGGCCCCAGCCTTTGCGCAGGGCGTATTCAATGATATCTGCAGTCTGCCGGTCTCCTCTGGACAGCAGGGCATGGATTTTTGCTTTTTTGATTGATTCAGTATTGACCTTTATGTTTGGTGTTTTTTTAAGGCCCTGTCTGATCAATTTTATGGCGTTTTTCAAATATTTTTCATCAGCCATTGAAGCCCATTGGAAAGGGGTGCAGGGTTTTGGAATGAATGGATTTATACTGAGGGTGATATTGCCGATTTTTTTATTTTTCTTTGATGCCTCAAGAAAAATTGATTTGATTTTTAAAGTGAGCAGGATAATTGCCTTAATGTCTTCGGGCTTCTCAAATGGCAGGCCGATCATGAAATATAGTTTCAAATTGATGATGCCTGCGCTGACAAGCCTGTGCACGGCAGAAAATATATGATGCTCTTCGATTTTTTTATTGATGATTCTGCGCATGCGTTCTGAGCCTGCTTCAGGAGCTATGGTCGCTGTTTTTATCTTTGACAGGGCAAGGGCGTTTATGAATTCATCGGTGAGCTTGTCTGCTCTCAGGGAAGCAAAGGAAAGTTTGAAATTGCGTTTCAGGCCATATTTGCAGATTTTATTCATTTCAGGATGATCTGCAATGGCAGAGCTTACAAATCCGATTTTGTCGGTCAGGCCTGCTGCCGCATCAATGGCTTTACAGATATTTTTACCAGGATATATTCTGGGCGGCCTGTAAATAAATCCTGCACTGCAGAACCGGCATCCATGGGGACATCCCTTGAGAGTTTCGATAAGAAATGTGTCTTTAAAGGCGGTATCATGGGTAATTATGGCAGATGTGGTGGTGATGTTTTCAAGATTGTCAAGGTATTGAACCTGAATTTTCGGGATTTTAAAAGGAGTGTGAAGCTGTGGGACATATGCTCCTGTAACTTTGTTTTCAAGGGTTGCAAGAAATTTTTTTCTGGACGGTTCTGCGGTAAAGGCATTGAAAAATGTTTCAAGGAAACATTCTGCCTCACCCAGCAGGAAACAGTCCATAAAGGCAGCTATGGGTTCTGGGTTCAGGAAACAGGCGACTCCCCCCGCAGCCACCAGGGGGTGGATGTGGTTTCGATCAGATGACCGCAGGGGGATGCCTGCATGTTCAAGGAGTTGAACAAGATGTATAAAATCGTTTTCAAATGATATTGAAAACAGAATGATGTCAAATCTGTCAAGATCCAGTCCGGTTTCAATGCTTTTAGGCCTGCTGGAATCTGTTTTTTTATCAGGCAGAAACACCCGCTCAAATGCTGCATTGTCAAGCTGGTTTCCAAGCCTGTAAACGGTCTGGAAACCAAGTGATGACATTCCTGCCCTGTAGGTATTGGGATAAACAAGGGCAGTTCTGATAAGAAAGCGGCCTTTTTTGACAATGGCACCGTGCTCTGAGAACCTGCGCTTTTTCACAGGGCCGGATCTTTTTTTCATCTATCAGTCAGCTTTTCGTCTCAGAAATGTCGGTACCTCCAGATCATCGCTGTCAAATGCCATTGTGGTGTAGTTATCCAGTAAAGCATCATCACCCACAGCTTTTTTATGTTTTATGATGACAGGATTATCATATTCATTCCAATTTGCCAGTTCATCTTCAGTAGGGGTTCTGACATGGCCCCTTGCTATTGTGTCCGAGGGAGTGCCGGCCGCAGGCTGGGGACAGGTCGCAGGCTGCTGATATGCAGCGGGTTGTGGAACCGCATGGGGTTCAAAGGTGCGTATGTTGTCAACCCGGCCTTGCTCATCTGTGCCGATTCCAGTTGCAATTACTGTGATCCTCATTTCGTCTCCCAGGTCCTCGTCAAAGGTTTGACCCCATATAATTTCAGCATCCTCTCCTACTTCTTTATAGATGCGGTCTGATGCTTCTGTCATTTCATCCAGGGTCAGGTCAGAACTTGAGGTGATATTCATCAGGACAGCCTTGGCGCCTGAAATGGAAATATCTTCCAGCAGCGGATGTGAAATTGCCCTTTCTGCAGCTTCCACAGCCCTGTTTTCACCGGACGCAATTCCTATGCCCATCAATGCTTTGCCTGCCTTCTGCATGGTCGCCCTTACATCTGCAAAGTCGAGGTTGACATGGCCAGGCATCATGATAAGGTCTGTTATGCCTTTTACAGAATGGTGCAGGATCTCATCGGCTTTGATGAACATGTCCACCATTCTGGCTCCTTTGGGAGCAATCCCCCTGAGGCGGTCATTCGGGATTGTAATGACTGTATCTGTTATACCGTGAAGCTTTTCCAGGCCTTCAAGGGCCTGTTTTGTCCTTTTTCTTCCTTCAAAGGAAAAAGGTTTGGATGCGACAGCAACGGTCAGTATTCCCAGATCCTTGCAAATTTCAGCAATAACAGGAGCAGCCCCTGTTCCTGTGCCGCCTCCGAATCCGGCTGTTATGAATACCATGTGGCTGTCTGCAAGGGCTTCGCGCAGTTCTTCTGCGCTTTCAAGGGCAGCTTCGCGCCCTTTTTCAGGATCAGCTCCTGCTCCAAGCCCTTCGGTAAGATTTTTGCCGATCTGTATTTTTACCTCGGCTTTGGAGTTTTCAAGGGCCTGAATGTCTGTATTGGCCACAATAAATTTTACTCCCCTGAGTTTGGCATCAATCATGTTGTTCACGGCATTGCCGCCTGCTCCGCCCACACCGATAACCTTGATTTTTGCCGAATTTTCGTTTTCCACATAAGAAAAAGTCATGATCCACCTCCCTGAATAATTAAATTATGTCTTTAAACCATTGTTTCATTCTGTTTATCAAACCATTAAAGCCCTGGACCGGAGGTTCCTTGAGCGCCATCTGGCTGCTTGCACTGGAACCGAAAATCACAAGCCCGACTCCTGTGGCGTATGCAGGATTGCTTACTATGTCCTTTAATCCTCCCACACTTGAGGGCTGGCCTATCCTGACCGGAACATTGAACACTGATTCTGCAATATCTGTGATCCCGTCAAGCACGACACTTCCCCCTGTGAGCACAAATCCCGCCGGGAATGCATTTTCAAGTCCGTTTGAAAACAATTCCTTTTTAAGCAGGGTAAAAATTTCATCTACTCTTGGTTCTAATATCTCAGCAAGAATCCCGCGGGACAGCTTCTTGGGGGATCTGCCTCCAACCGCGGGAACTTCAATTGTTGTTCTGCCCCTTGTGTTTTCAGGCACACAGGTTCCATATTCCACTTTGATTTTTTCCGCTTCCGGAAGCGGGGTTCTGAGTCCTATTGAAATATCATTGGTCAGATTATGGCCCCCAAGGGTAAGTTCATAGATGAATTTTAAATTGTTGTTTTTGAACAGGGCAAGGTCGGTTGTTCCACCTCCCATGTCCGCAATCAGGCAGCCAAGTTCCTTTTCCTCTTTTGTAAGCACAGCTTCACCTGATGCCAGTGATTCAAGAGCAATGTCACATACCTCAAGCCCTGCCTTGTTGCAGCATTTGACAATATTTCTTGCCGAGGACACAGCTCCTGTGACAATATGAATCTTGGCTTCGAGCCTTATGGCTGTCATGCCCACGGGGTTCTGGATTGATTCCATGTCATCCACAATAAATTCCTGTGGTATGACATGAAGAACTTCCCTGTCAGTGGGGATTGCCACGGCCTTTGCCGCATCAATAACCCTGTCAACATCCTGCGGCGTGATCTCACGGCCTTTGATGGCAATGATGCCGTGGGAGTTCAGGCCTTTGATATGATTGCCTGCAATTCCCACGTAAACGGATGAAATATCGCATCCTGCCATGAGTTCGGCTTCCTCAACCGCTTTTTTGATTGAATCCACGGTTGATTCAATATTGACCACCGAACCCTTTCGAAGCCCTGTGGAAGGATGGGAACCCACACCTATGATGTTGATTTCATCTTCCAGTATCTCACCGACAACAGCAGTGATCTTTGTGGTTCCGATATCCAGGCCCACGATTATTTTTTCATTTCCCTGCAAATTAAACCCCCTTTTTTAAATTATTGTGCAGAGCATCAGTCCTTGTTTGTGTTTTGATAAATGCTTTTTTGATATCAGACAGATCCATTGCGCATATAGTTCTTCCGGGGAAATTTGTGTCCATATATTCGGCGATCTGCCTGGCTTTCAGAAGCTTTGCCCTGAAATTGCCGAATCCTAGGCTGAGCAGTATTGTTCTGTCCGGTTCCAAAGAGGATTGTCTGCCAAACATATGGTCTGCCACAACGCTGATGCCTGTGCGTGTATTTCCTTTTATCTGCCTGATATGGTTTTTAAGTTTCAGGTTTAAAAATTTCATGATGCAGTTGAACAAAGGGCTGTCAAACTGGTATTGATCATTGGTGAAAGTCAGGTCAATGCCTGAAATAACAGGCAGATTGCCAATTTTATCTTTTCGGGGATTGTATTCCTTGAATGGTTTGCCCTGGGTGTTTATAAGAATGTCTGCAATGTTTTCCACCCTTACAACTGCAAGCGGTTTTTCCTCAGTGACAGAAATGGAAACCCGGTCCGGCAGATGCCTTTTCAATACTGCCGACTGGACCCACGGATGGGTTGCAATGTGTTTTGCCGCAAGGAAAATATTGAGCCTGAAAATATTTTCAGGGCTGTCAAGGCCGGCAAGCTTAAGGATTTCCTGCCTTGAAACCCGTGTGGTTCCAGAAATGTCGATTTTACGTATATTGAAACAGGGTGACTGGGTGATAAAGTCATATGCAAAAATATAACCAAGGCTTAAAATACTGATCAGGGCAATTGTCATGATGCACCGCAGACAAATGTCAATGACCCTGCCTGATGAATCAGGCATGGCATCGCTGTGCTGCCCGGCCACAGGTTTGTACCGGTTGGGTTTTATTTTTTTATTCACCTTTCATCCTCACTTCCGGTTCAAGATTTATATGATATTTTTCAAACACGGTTTTCCTTATATGATCCATGAGAGCCAACACATCACTGCATTCAGCCCGGCCTGTGTTGACAATGAAATTCGCATGAATTTCAGAAACCATTGCATCATTGATTTTCATACCTTTAAGCCCTGATTTTTCAATGAGTTCTCCTGCAGGCATACCATGGGCAGGATTTTTAAAGAAACATCCTGCACTTGCATGGGAAACCGGTTGTGTTGAATTTTTCAGCTTAAGGTTTCTGTCAAATATTTCTTTTATGGTTTCAGGCTCTGAATGCCCAAGCACGATGTCTGCGCTGACAATGACACTGCCCCGGCGCAGGTTCAGGTTTCTGTATCCAAAATCAAGGTCTTTAACTGAAATATCCTTAAAACCGGCTCCGGCAGGCTCCAGAATTCTTATGGATTCAATTATGCCGGCCATGTTTCCTGAAGCTGTTCCTGCATTCATGACCACAGCCCCGCCAAGGGTTCCGGGAATTCCGGCTGCAAACTCAAGCCCTGAAAGCCCGTGGTCAAGCGCAAACCTGCAGACTGCGGAAAGCCTTTCTCCCGCACCTGCTGTAATGATTGAATGGCCTTTTATGCTGCGTTTTATTGAAATGCCTGTTTTCATTTGTTTTGTAGCAATCACAAGGCCGCGTACCCCTTTGTCTGAAATCAGCAGGTTTGTGCCGCCGCCAAGAAGAGTCACGGGAATGCCTAGGTGTGCAGCTTTTTCCATCAGGGTTTTCAACTGGGTTTCATTTTCCGGCAGGGCAAGCATGTCAGCAGGGCCTCCTATCTTAAAGGATGTATGTTTTTCCAGGGGCTCATCCTTAAGAATACGGGCTGTCTGTGCAAAAGCCTGATATGCTGTATGGTATTGTTTTTTTATCATTTGTTTTTTTTAAATTGCAGGTATTACAATATCTGCAGCAATTTTTCTCCCAGTGTATAAATATCGCCTGCTCCAAGAGTCAGAACAATGTCTCCTTTTTTTGCCTTGTGGGTGATCATGGAAAGAGCCTGATTAAAGTCAGGGGCAAAACTTACGTCCCTGTGTCCGTGCTCACTGATCGCCCGGCACAGATTTTCTGCATCAACTCCCTTGATCGGGTTTTCACTTGCAGCATAAATGGGCAGCACAATCAGGATATCTGATTTATAAAACGATCTTGTAAATTCATGAAAAAGCCCCTGTGTCCTTGTGTAACGATGGGGCTGGAAAACCACGATCAGCCTTTTGTCATTATAGCTTTCCCTTATGGCTGTCAGGGTTGCCCAGATCTCGGTTGGATGCAGCCCGTAATCATAAATTAAGAAGATTCCTTTTATAAAAACTTTTATCTCAAGCCGTCTTTTTACTCCCTTGATCTGCTCAAGGGCAGTTTTTATGATATTGAAATCTATTTTCAGTTCAAGCCCCGTTGCAATGGCTGCAAGTGCGTTGGAAATATTGTGTTTGCCTGCCATGTTCAGTGAAATCTCGCCAAGCTCGGTGTCATGGCGGAGCACTTTAAAACAGGTTGTGTTACCCTGAAATGAAATATTGCGGGCCTGAAGGTCTGACTGGGCACTGAGCCCGTAGGTCGTGTATCTGACCCTGATTTCAGGGAGAATATCCTGGATATGCTCGTTGTCAAGGCAGAGTATGGCAAGCCCGTAAAAAGGCACGGAATTTATGAATCTGATGAATTTATCTTTTATGTCATCAATGTCTTTATAAAAATCCAGGTGCTCCAGGTCAATATTGGTAACAGCTGCAATGGCAGGTGCATATTTAAGGAAAGACCCGTCACTTTCATCTGCTTCCGCAACAATATAATCACCCTGACCGTGCAGGGCATTTGTGTCAAGGCCCTTTAAAAGCCCGCCTATGATGACTGTCGGGTCAAGCCCTGCCGTGTTCAGAACCTGGGCTATCATTGAAGTGGTGGAAGTCTTGCCGTGGGCGCCTGCAACTGCAATTGCATATTTGATGCGCATGAGTTCCGCCAGCATTTCAGCCCTTGGAATTATGGGTATCTGGGAGTGCTGTGCCTGCACAATTTCCGGATTTTCAGGGGAAATGGCGGACGAGACCACCACGACATCGGCATTTTTGACCTGGTCCTTTGCATGGCCCTGGAAAATTGAGGCTCCTTTTTTTTCAAGGCGCCTGGTAATGGGTGAAAGCTTAAGATCTGAACCTGATACTCTGTAGCCAAGATGAAGCAGCAGTTCTGCTATGCCGCTCATGCCAATGCCTCCGATGCCCACAAAATGTATATGATAATCTTTCTGATACATAAGCCTATTTCCTGTTCCTTTTAGAATTCAAGATAAAGGATGCTATTTTTTCATCAGCATCCGGCATGGCAAGGGCTCTGGCAGCTGCCTGCATTTTTTTGAGCTGTGTTTTGCATCCTGCAAGTTTTTCAATTTGATCTTTCAGGACAGAACCGGTAAGCTGGCTGTCTTCTATCATTATGGCAGCTTTTTTTTCCGCAAGGGCCATTGCATTGAATGTCTGATGATCATCTGCAGCATATGGAAACGGGATCAGAATGGATGCAAGTCCATTGATGCATATTTCCGCAAGAGTTCCGGCCCCAGCCCTTGCGATTACAATGTCAGCAAGGGCCTGAATAGCGGGCATGTCATGGAAAAAAGCTTTTGCATCAGCTTTTATGCCCATATCATGGTATGCTTGTTGAATCGTTTTTTCGTCTTTTTCTCCTGTCTGGTGAATGATATTGAACCTTGCTTCAACATTATCCATCAGGCCTGCCGCCTGTATAAAGGCTCTGTTTATACTTGAAGCCCCCTGGCTGCCACCTGTGACAAGAATTGTGAACCTGGCAGGATTGAATGCTTCAAGCCCGGATTCTGCTTCATTCTTTGAGGTTCTGCATGGTTTTCTGACCGGATTGCCAACATATTTTATCCTTGATTTTGGAGCAAGCCCTTTTGTCTTTTCAAATGAGGTGAAAACCGTGTCTGTGATCCTTGACAAAAGGCGGTTGGTAAGGCCTGGAATGCTGTTCTGTTCCTGGATGGCGTTTGGAATGCCGCATATCCATGCTGCTGCAACCACGGCAAATGAGGAAAATCCTCCCACTCCCAATACAAAATCAGGGCGCAGTTTTTTTATAATTATTATGGACTGTGCCATGGAAATTACAACAAGGCCGGCAGAAAAAATTTTGCTGAAGATACTGCCTCCCTTGACCGGTCTTGATGCAATGGTTTTGTGTGGATAGCCGTAATGTTCAAGGGTTCTGGCTTCAAAGGCCGAATCAGTTCCGATGAAAACAATATCTGCGCACCTGCACAGCCTGTTCACAGCATCTGCAACAGCAATTCCCGGGAAAAGGTGTCCTCCTGTTTTCCCGCCTGCAATTATGAGCTTAAACGGCTGATTCATGATACTTTGATGCTCCGATATTCATTAAAATTCCCATGGCTGCCATATTTATGAGCAATGATGTGCCCCCATAGCTTATAAAGGGCAGGGTAAGCCCTTTTGTGGGTAAAAGCCCCATTGTAACCCCTGTGTTTATAAAAACCTGGATTCCCATGTAAAATGTCAGCCCTGCTGCTGTGATGGCGCCGAAACTGTCGGTACATGTTCTGGCGATTTTCATGCCCCTGGACAAAAGAACAAGATACAGGCCCAGAATCGAAAGAACCCCCACAAGTCCCAGTTCTTCGCCGATCACTGAAAAAATGAAATCAGTGTGGGGTTCCGGAAGGTAGTGCAGCTTTTGTATGCCCATGCCAAGCCCTTTGCCGAATATACCTCCTGACCCGAACGCCTTGAGGGAATGGGTTATCTGGAAACCATCCTTAAAAGGGTCTGCCCAGGGATTTAAAAATCCCATGATTCTTTTCATTCTGTATTCTGAATGTGAAACAAGGAAATAGATTAAGGGAATGACTATGGGAGCGGGCGCAAGCAGGTGAGAAATTTTCACTCCTGCAATGAACATCATTGCCCATGTAATGGCCCCCAGGATTATTATTGTCCCGAAATCAGGCTGAACAATGATAAGGCAGGCAAGAACCGCCATAATGAGTACATGCGGGACAAAACCCACTGAAAATGATTTTATCTTGTCCTGCTTTTTGGATAATGAATATCCGAGAAAAAGCACAAGGGCAAGTTTGGCATATTCTGCCGGCTGAAAGGTAATGGGCCCAAGTTTCAGCCATCTGTAGGAACCCAGTATTTCAATGCCGAGGCCCGGAACAAGCACAGCACAAAGAAGACCAATGGCTGCTGCCAGTATTATATAGGAAATCTTTTTATAAATTCTGTATGGCATGCCCGAGGCAACAAACATGATTCCAAGGCTTATCATGAAAAACCAGGTCTGTTTTTTCATGTAAAAAAAGGCAGGCTTGTTTTTTTCCAGGGCTATTGTTGAACTGGCTGAATACACCATGACAATACCTATTCCGCACAGGAGGATAACAGGAAACAAAATAGCCTTTTCCTTGAAAAAAGGATGTATGGAAATCTTTTCAGTCTTCATTGCACCCTTTCTCCCAGCCTGTTTACACATTTTACAAAATCATTGCCGCGTTCTTTGTAATTGTCATACATGTCAAAACTTGCGCATGCCGGAGACAGAAGGACAATATCCTTTTCAGCGGCATGGGTGAAAGCTTTGTTCACGGCATCTTCCATGGTTCCGGCTTCAATGACCGGACAGATGTCTTCAAATATGGTTTTTATTTCCTGTCTGCATTCTCCAATGGCAATGACCGCTTTTGCCCTTTTTTTCATTTCATTTCTGATGAGCCCGAGATCATTATCCTTGTTTCTGCCTCCCATGATCAGAATGAGATTTTGTCCAAGACTTTCCATGGCGCGTTTTACAGCATCAATATTTGTGGCCTTGGAATCATTGTAAAATGAAATTCCCCTGATTTTTTTTATGAACTGCATTCTGTGGGCAGGCGGGGTAAATGATCGCAGCCCTTTTTTGATTCCATCCATGTTGGCGCCTGCAGCAAGGCATGCTAGAATTGCGGCAGCAGCATTCTCAAGGTTGTGGGTACCCTTAAGTCCCGGAAAAGCTTTTGGCCCGAGCCTGTATTTTTTGTTTTTCAGGCATATTTCAATGCCATTGTCATCTATTTTTGCATCCGGTGTGATGCCGGAACCAGAAGGCTGGCAGGAAAATGTGAAAATTTTTGATTCAAGGCCTGCAGCAAGAGTGCCGCAGCCTCTGATTGAGGCGTTTATCACTGCTGTGTCGGTTTTTTTCTGACGTTTTAAAAGGCTTGTTTTGCTTTTTTCATATTCTGCAAAATTTTCATACCGGTCAAGGTGATCCTGGGAAATATTGAGCAGCACCCCTATGTCAGGACGGAATTGTGAAGCAAGGTCAAGCTGGAAGCTTGAAACCTCTGCAACTATGATGTCGTGATTCTCCCGGCTCATCAAGCTGTTCACAAGGGGAGTTCCTATGTTGCCTCCTATAAATGGATTGAACCCGCAGGCTTTCAGCAGGGTTCCTGCAAGGCTGGTTGTGGTGGTTTTGCCGTTGGTTCCTGTAACTGCAATAACAGGAACTTTGTTGTACCGGAAAAATATATCAAGTTCGCCTGTAACAGGAATTTTCTGTTTAACAGCCTCTTTTATGAATCTGTTGTCAAGTGCGATCCCCGGTCCCGGAATCAGTGCCTGTGCCCTGTTGAAGGTTTCATGGTCGTGAAACCCGATCCGGGTTCTGATTCCAAGCTCATTAAGTTCAGGTTCAATATCCTTTTTTGACGGATCACAATCCGTTGCAACCACATTCATACCCTTTGAGCGCAGAAATCTGGCCATGGCAATGCCTGATACTCCAAGCCCCACTACAAGCAGATATGAATGATTATCAGATATCATCTGTATTTCACCTTATTTTCAATGTGCTCAATGAAATCAGCGCCAGGGTAATGGAAATTATCCAGAACCTTATTATCACCTTTGACTCATGCCACCCCTTAAGTTCAAAATGATGGTGCAATGGAGCCATTCTGAAAATTCTTTTTCCTTTTGTGAGTTTGAAATATACCACCTGAATGATTACTGACAGGGCTTCAATGACAAAAAGCCCGCCCACAATCACCAGGAGAATTTCCTGCTTTGTCATGACCGCAATTGTGCCCAGTATTGCCCCAAGTGGAATTGATCCTGAATCTCCCATGAAGATCTGCGCAGGGTGGGCATTGAACCATAAGAATCCGAGCCCTGCGCCGCACAGAGTGCCGCAGATAACTGAAATTTCACCTGCAGATGCAATATGACGCACATGCAGGTATTGTGCAATCTGGGCATGACCCGCAACATAGGCAAAAAACATATAGGCCGCACTGGCAACAATGAACGGGCCTATGGCAAGCCCGTCAAGCCCGTCTGTCAGATTAACTGCATTGGAGGTGCCGACTATGACAAAACAGGCAAACGGGATATAAAAAATTCCAAGGTCAGGAGAAACTCCCTTGAAAAACGGTATGGTCAGTCTGGAGTCAAAATCAGGGCATTCATAGATCAGCCAGCTTATCACAAGGCCGAACAATACCTGAATCATGAATTTACCCTTGGCTGTGAATCCCATGTTTCTCTTTTTTATCTGCATAAGATAGTCATCAATAAATCCTATGACCCAGAAGAGAATCAGGGTCAGCATGAGGATATTCACATAGTGATTGTCAGGGTTGCCCCAGATCACGGTTGAAAGGAAGATGGACGCGCAGATCAGGATGCCTCCCATGGTGGGAGTGCCTTCCTTGCCAAGATGCGAACTTGGGCCGTCTTTCTGAATTATCTGCCCCACCTGCATTTGTGCAAGCTGTTTTATGACAAAGGGCCCGAATATAAAACAGATCAGAAAAGCTGTCAGCCCTCCGTAAATTGTCCTGAATGTTATATAACGGAAGATATTCAGGACACTGAAATCAATATGATATGGATATAAAAATTTATACAGCATTTTTATTTTCTCTATGCCACAGCTGATCTGCTGTTTTCGGCATTTACGCTCCTTCTGTCCCTGCCTGAACGCCTTTCAGGCACATGGGCAGTGTAGGTGAATGTTCTTCTGTCTTTAAACGACCGTCTTTCCTTTCTGTTTTCCATCACAGCACCTCAGGGATTGATGGTTAATAAGGTTTTTATTTTGTCAATCACAGTTTCCATTGCCATTCCCCTTGAACCTTTGACCAGAATCCAGGTTTTGTTTTTTGAGATTTGCACCAGTTTTTCCGCAATTTCATCTTTTGTTCCGTGAAATACACGGGATTTTTCCATGCCGTTGTCCACAGCTGCCCTGGCAATTATTTCTGATTGTTCCCCATGAACAAACAGCCTGGATATTCCAAGGCCGGCAACTTTTTTGCCGATCATGTAGTGAAGCTGTTCTGAATGTTCTCCAAGTTCCAGCATGTCTGCCAGCACCGCAATACATTCATGGCCGCGGCTGACAGCTTTCAGAGTTTTCAGAGCCTGTGCTGTGGATGCTGGATTTGCATTGTATGTATCATCAATGACAATGATTGTTTCACTGAGTTTTCTGATATTTGTCCGCCCTGCAACGGGGATAAAATTTTTTATGCCTGTTTGCATGTATTGGGGGCTTATGCCAGCGGCCCCGGCAGCAGCCATTGCTCCAAGACAATTATCCACCATGAAAAATCCGGGGCATTTCACTTTTACCTCATGGGCACGGCCATCAATTTCTGCCGTAAACCGGGTTGAATCCTGTGAGATTTCAGGATTTTTTGCCCGTATATCCGCTTTTTTGCCTGATCCGAACAGAATAAGTCTTGTGATTTTTTTGTTTTCCCCGGCTTTTTCCTTCAGTATCTCAAGGCGGGGGTCATCCGCAAAAAGAATTGCGCATGAATTGTCCTGCATGCCTTCAAAGATTTCAGCCTTGGCACGGGCAACATTTTCCACGCTGCCAAGCCCTTCAAGGTGAACTGCTGCTGTGTTGGTTATAAGGGCGATGTCTGGCATGGCAATTCTGGTCAGCCTTGCTATTTCACCTGGATGGTTCATCCCCATTTCAACCACAGCCCATTCATGGGCATATGAAAGCTGTAAAAGGGTAAGCGGCAGTCCGATTTCATTGTTGAAATTGCCCTTTGCCGCATGAATATTGAACCTTGTTTCAAATATCCTTTCAATAAGGGTGCGGGTGGTGGTTTTCCCGCTTGACCCTGTGACAGCGACAAGTTTTGCTCCGGAGCGGATTCTCTGAAATCCGGCAAGCCTTCCAAGGGCATCAATGGTGTCAGAAACCTCAAAGATTGCAATCCTGTTGTCTGGTGCAATATCCGCAATTTTTGTGTCAATTGTGGTTGAAAAGCCTTTTTTGACAATAAATCCTTTTATACCCTTCTGTATCAGAGGAATGACAAAATCGTGGCCGTCAAAATTTTCTCCCCTGAGGGCAAGGAATAAACCGGAATCACTGATTTTTCTGGAATCAATGCTGATTTCACTGAACACAGGGGCTGTACCTGACACAGGGTTTACAGGTGCAGTATCAAGGGCTTTTTCAATATCTGATAATGTCCATTCAATTGGCATGAACATGTCGGCAAATTTGCCCGCTGCTTTTTCAAGTTCTTCCCTGTCATCAAAATGAATGGTGCCTGAACCTGTTATCTGATAAGTTTCATGGCCTTTGCCTGCAACCAGAATAATATCATTGGCCTTTGACATGAACACAGCCTTTTCAATTGCTTTTCCGCGGTCAGGTTCAACCATGTATCCTTTTTCAAAGGGGATTTGGGCTCCGGTTTCACTGGGGATTCTATTGAATTCTGCAAGGCCTTCAAGAATGTCATCAATGATGGCGCAGGGAGATTGTGTTCTGGGGTTGTCAGATGTCACAATGACAATATCGCTGTTCCGGCAGGCAAGCTTTCCCATGACAGGCCGCTTGGAACGGTCGCGGTCGCCTCCACATCCGAATACAGTAATGATTCTTGCAGGTGCCATGTGTCTCAGGGTTGTGAGTATTGATTCAAGAGCATCAGGGGTATGTGCATAGTCCACAAACATGTGGCGGCCAATGCAATTTTTTATTTTTTCAAGGCGCCCTGGTATCAGAGAACAGTTTTCAATGCCTGTTTTTATTGTTTCAGGATCTGTTCCGAGAACATGGGCTGCTGCTGCCGCGCATAATATGTTTTCAAGGTTGAACCGGCCGGTCAAGGGAGAATCAATGGATATGACACTGCCTTCCATACTGATATCTGCTTTCAGGCCATCTATGGTTTCCCTGAAATTTTTTGCACAGATACGGGTATCATCTCTGGTGCTTATGCAGGTGCACCTGTATGGCAGCTGATTTACCAGTGCCCTGCCATAAGTATCATCTGTATTGATTATTACAGGGCATTCACCTTTATTGTCTGGTGTGAAAAAATCAGTGAACAGCTTTTTTTTGCACTTGAAATAATCTTCAAGGCTTTCATGGTAATCCAGATGATCTTGTGTCAGGTTGGTGAAGATTGCAGCATTGAATCTGCAGAAATCAACCCGGTTCAGGTCAAGTCCGTGGGATGAAACTTCCATGATTACATGGGTTACCCCCTGCTTTTTCATGTCATGCAGGATTTTTTGCAGGTCAATGGCATCAGGGGTTGTGACAGGGTTGTTATATTCCCTGCCATTGTAGCGTATGTTGACCGTGCCGATAACCCCGGTTGAAAATCCGCAGGTTTTGAATATGTTTTCCAGAATAAATGAGGTGGTTGTTTTGCCGTTTGTTCCGGTGATGCCCACAAGAATCAGGTCTTTTGACGGACTGCCGTAAAACCGGTCCGCAATTGCCGCTCCTGCAAGCCTTGAATTTTCCACAATAATTACATTATCAAGATTGTCAGGGTTCTTTTCCGCAATTGCAGCAACAGCTCCATTTTTAAAGGCCTGTTCCATGTAATCATGGCCGTCTGCCTTGAAGCCTTTTATGGCTATGAAAAGGGCGCCCGGCTTTATTGAACCGGAATGCTGGCATACAAGGCAGATATCAGGGTCGCTGGTTTCTGCAGTCGGGCACAAAGATCTGTGCACACCGGGACATGCCTTTATAAGTTCTGACAATTTCAATTTCCGGCTCCTTCAGACAATGATGCAATCATGGTCTGGTCTTTTTTTTCTGGCGGTATATTCAGGTAATTGAACGATTCCGCCAGAATATCCCTGAATGCCGGCGCAGCCACGTCTCCGCCGTAGTACTGATTCTCAGGTTCATCAACCACAACAACTATTGCAAGTTTCGGGTGATCCTTTGGGGCAAATCCTGCAAACACAGATGTGTATCTGGTGTTTGAATAACCTTTTTTGTTCTTGAGAGCCTTTTGTGCAGTCCCTGTTTTGCCGCAGACATCATATCCCTGAAGGTCGGCTTTTGTGCCTGTGCCGTCCTTTTCAACAACAAGGCGCATCATGTGCCTGATATCTTTTGCTGTTTTTTCTGATATAACGCGGCGTACCGGTTCAGGCTCATATTGGCGCAGGATTTTTCCTTTGCCTGATATTATTTTTTTTATCAGCATGGGCTTCATTAATACACCGTTGTTGGCAATGGCACTGACAGCTGAAGCGAGCTGGACCGCGGAAACAGAAATGCCCTGGCCGAATGCAATTGCTCCTGCATCTATTTTTGACCATTTTTTAAGGGGAATCAGGTTGCCGGATGTTTCTCCGGGACACCCCACTCCGGTTCTTGTTCCAAAGCCAAAGGCCTTGAGATAATGGTATAGGTTTGCTTCTCCTATGTTTTCAGTTATAAGGGCAGCTCCTATATTGCTTGAATACTTTATGATCTGATTGATGGAAAGCCAGCCATGTGGATGGGTATCATGGATGGTGAATGATCCTATTTTGTAGTTTCCGTTTTTGCAGAAAAAAATGGATTTTGGGCTGAATCCCTTTTCAAGGGCTGCTGCTGCAGTAAAAACTTTTATGGTGGATCCCGGCTCAAACGCATCTGTGACAGATCTGTTTCTGAAAACCTGCATTGAATACCCTGAGAAATTATTGGGGTTGAATTCCGGGTAATGGGCCATGGAAAGAATTTCACCGGTTGAAGGACGCATGACAATGGCAATGCCTGATTTGGCCCTGTGAATTCTGACTGCTCTTTCAAGTGCCTGCTCGCTTAAAAACTGGATTTTTTTGTCAATTGTAAGAACAATGGATCTGCCCTTGAGCCTGAGTTCTGTTTCTTTGTCCAGTTCCAGTATTTCACCTTTTCCATTCTTTTTTATTCTGATTTTTGCAGATTTTCCTGAAAGCAGGGGATTGTATTTGAATTCCAGCCCTTCAAGCCCGTTTCCGTCTGAGCCCGTGAATCCCAGGACTTGGGCAGCAAGGCTCCTGTTTGGATAAAAACGCCTGGAATCTTTTTGAAAATAAATACCCTTAAGGTGCAGCTTTTCTATACGTTTTTTCTGAGCAGGAGAGATTTTTCTGGCAACCCAGGCAAACATTCTTCCGGAATTCAGCTTTTTTAAAAGTTTTTTTCTGGACAGGCCCAGTATGCGTGAAAGCTGTGCTGCTGTGGTTTCCGGATCTGTGATGTTTTTGGGGCATGCTGTAATAGATACAGCATATGTGCTTGTGGCAAGCTCATTCATGTTCCTGTCCAGGATCTGGCCGCGTTCTCCTTTTATTGTTACATATCTTGAATAATCATTTTCAGCTTTTTTTGCCAGTTCATCCGCCCGGAAGACCTGAAGGTCAAATGATTTGGCTATTAGAAGAAAAACAGATACCATAAGTATGGCCTGAACATATGCCATGCGTTTTCTCATGGATTGTGTTTTTTCAGGACCCATTATCTTTCAGCCTCCGGCAGATAAATTACCCTGTTGGTTGTATCTGTTAAAAGGTTTAGCCTTGTTTTTGCGATGGTGATGATCCTTTTGTCGGATTTCAGCCTGTCCCGTTCAATTGACAATGCCTTTGCATAGGACAGCTTTTTTAAAATATTCTGATTTGCCTGAGTTAATTCCATTGTGCTCCGTATGGATTGCGTTCTGACCCATGTGTAGACAAAAAGCTCACAGAAAATAAAACCTATGATCATAATCCAGCGCAGGCCTGTATGTTCCGATATTGTTTTTTGAGTATTTGCTTTTGCATTCACCATTTGTCAGATTCTTTCAGCAACTCTCAGTTTTGCGCTCCTTGCCATGGGATTGTTTCTGATTTCTTCCTTGGCAGGAGTCAGCGGTTTTTTGAAAACCTGCCGCATTTTCGGAACAAACCCGCAAAGGCATACCGGCAGTTCCCTCGGGCAGGTGCATCCGTTTTCAAATTTGCGCAGAGCCTGTTTGACAATTCTGTCTTCCAGGGAATGAAATGATATGATGCACAGCCTTCCTCCTTTGACAAGCAGGTCAGGGACGGATTCCATAAATTGTTCAAGCTTTTCAAGCTCGCCGTTTACGGCAATTCTTAAGGCCTGGAATACTTTTGTGGCAGGGTGGATATGCCTTGAATATCTTGATTTTGCCGGAATGGCGTCTGTAATTATCCGCGCAAGTTCAAGACTGGTTCTTATGGCAGCTTTCTGCCTTGTCTTTGTGATTGCCCCTGCAATTTTCCGTGAAAATTTTTCTTCACCATATTTGAAAAAGATATCGGCAAGTTCCTTTTCTTCAAAGGTGTTGACAATATCAAAAGCTGTCAGGGCGTTTTGTGTATCCATTCTCATATCCAATGGTTCATCACGGTTGAAACTGAATCCGCGTTCCGCATTTTTCATCTGGTTGAGTGAAAAGCCAAGATCAAGAAGAATCGAATCTACAGCTTTAAGGTTCATGGATTGAAGAATTTCAGGAAGCCTTATGAAATTGCTGTGAACTATTTGGGTGTTGTCTTTAAAGGGATGCAGGATTTTTTTTGCATGTTCAATGGCATCCATGTCCTGGTCAATGCCTATGAGCAATCCGTCCGGCAGAATAGCCCTGATTGTTTCAAGGGCATGGCCTGAACCTCCAAGCGTGCAGTCCACACAGATACATCCGGGTCGAAGGTTCTGGTGCTCATGCACCTGAATGGGCATTACAGACCTGTGCTCAAATCCCATTTGTTACAGCCCTAAAGAAGCTATTTCCTCTTTGACTTCCTCTTTTTTCAGTTCCTGCTCCATTTTTTTGTTGACCTCGTCCCATCGATCCCTGGCCCAGATTTCAAAACGGTCAAGGTTACCCACAAGCACAATTTCCTTTGTCAGGCCTGCATACTCCCTGAGACTCTGGGGGATTCTGATGCGGTCCTGTCTGTCACACATGCATTCACATGAGTTACCGAGAAAAAACCTCCTGAAATCTGCCATGGCACTGCTTTTTGCAGCCAGAATCTTGGCTTCGACTTTTTCCCATTCCGTGAATGTAAACGCATAAAGGCAGTCGTCCTTGTTGGATACCATGACACCGTAAACTTTATCCGCCTTCAGGATGTTCCTGAACCTGGCAGGGATAATAATCCGGCCTTTGGCATCAATTGTATGAAAGGAACTTGATCGAAACACTTACTTAAAGCCTTAGTTAAAAACAACTGATTAACCAACTCCACTTTCCACCACCTTAAACCACACTTTTACGAAAAAAAAAGGGTAAGTCAAGAAAAAAATGGTTTTTTATAAAATATTGCCGGAACAAACCGATTAATAGGGGGGTATACTATAAAATTTCAGGGGTGTAAAGTGGATGTAGATGGATTAAAGTCTAGTTACATTGCATCTGCAATGGTTTTTCTGGTGTGTTCTATTATGGCATCAAGCTTGTCTGAACATTGATCAGGTATATGGAAGGGACGGTGGACAATGATTTCAACATTGCCCGGTATCAGATCAAGGCTGCCCGGAGCAAGTATTTTAAAGGAATTTTTAATGGTTACCGGCAGAATGGGCAGGCCGGTTTCAAGGGCAAACCTGAAAGCCCCCTTTTTAAATGGCATAATTTTTCCATTTCTGCTGCGTGTGCCTTCCGCAAAAAATAATACACAGGAATTTTTTCCCAGCTTCTTTTTTGCAAGTTCCATGGACCGCATGGCTGCCTCATGATCTGACCTGTCCACATAGATGCATCCGAGATAGCGGCAGGCTGTACCGAAAACAGGTATTTTTTCCAGTTCCTTTTTCATAATCCATTTTATTTTAAGGCCGATATAGCCGTGTATCACCGGTATGTCAGCCATACTCTGATGATTGGCAACAACAATATACGATCTGTTTTTATGATAATTTTTTTTGCCTGTAATGCAGACTTTCAAAGGAACAACACTGCAGCACAGTTTTGCCCAGATAACAGCAATGATATCTGCTGCATCCTGTTTCAGCAGCATTCCGGAAAGAATGCATACCAGGCTTAAAATCATGGTTACAACAAAGATAAAGGGAACGATGAATAACCATTTATAAGGCTGGTATGCAATCTTAAGGGCAGGGGTCATTTTTTCTTTTTTGTGATGCCAAGAAGTTTATCGGCATTTGAAAGTATCTGGTTGCCATTATACAGGCTTAAGGTAAAAACATAATCACTCATGGAGGACAGGCCGTTAAAGCTGTCTTTTTCAGTTCCCTTGTAAAGCTTCAGTTCAATGGGTTTTTTTCCTTTGAGCCTGATGTGGCACAGAGGTGTTTTGCCTTCAAGCTCTTTTTTTGAGGGTGAATCCGGATAAGTTTCACAATCAAGGAATGAAACAGCATCAAGCAGGTCAGAAACTGCCTGTGAATCCACGGCTCTGCCGTCTTTTGCCAGCCACTGAATCTGGTTTTTGCTGCCTTTTTTCTTATGGGCCGTAAATATTTTTGAAACCCTGCCTTTTTCAATAGAGAATTGTTTTATGTCATTTTTTTTGAACTGAACAACGGTTTTATCCCTGAAATCATCTACACTTTTGTCAAAATAGGATCTGAAATTGCCCTTTGCATGGTAAATGTTTTTATCGCCCTTGAGCGTTACAAAGGTATGGTTATAGCTCGGAGCTGTCTTTCCCATGGAAAAATCAAAAACCTTTGCTGTTCCGTTAAAAGCTGTCACATGGATGGCATGCTGCTTGTCAAGCTCATATCTTTTCAGGTCTCCCCTGTCCGATACCAGAGCTGATAATCTGAATGACCTGAAAGTGTCAAGCATGTTTTCAACGGCTGTTTCATCTGCTTTGAAGGCTTTGTCCGTAAGGGTCCATATTTTGTTTTTTTTGGAAAATTCTATGGTTTTTCCGTTTTTTGTTACCATGAGACGGGTAATTTTTGATGTATCTGTTTTGCCGATTACAGGCAGGTTGTAATTGGCCCTGTTGTCTTTATGAAATACAATATATGCGCTGAATATTACAATAAGCGCGATCAGTATGAAATATTCTTTTTTCATCGGTTTTTCCCTTATGCTTTGAAACGGTTGGTAATTTTCTTTTTTCTGGCTGATCTTCTTGCAAATACAAACAGTCCGAAAAGTATCACCAGCACAGGCAGCCCTATTATGTTGAATGACTTGATCACTCCCCTTGCAAACGGCGTGGTCGGAACAATGGGATTAAGGGTCTGCTGTTTACTCCTCAGCATTGCTATGGAATCGTTGCCGTTGAGATGGTCAATGACGTTGAGGATAAAAGTCGCGTTTGTGGATCTGCCTTCTGCATCCAGCATGTTGTCCTGGAGCATCTGGGAACATGGCAGCACAAACAATTTGACAGGTTTGGACGTCTCAAGGAAATTGTGCTGTGTCTTTACATTTTTGATTCCAGTTGTATTGGCAGTTTTTTTATCATCCTTTATGTCTTTTTTGCCTGATTCTTTTTCTGGGATGGGCTTACCCTTGAAATAGCTTGTAAATGTGCCTGAGAGCATATAGGCAAGGTCGTATGACCTGAATTTATCCTTTGATGCCGGAGGCGATATGAACATGGGGTTTAAGCTGACGGGTTTCTCCATGAGCCAGGATTTGTCTGAAGAGGACAAAAGCCTTGTGG
>CAYUOB010000045.1:0-21129 GCA_964446145.1 uncultured Desulfobacula sp. | reverse complement strand
TGAATCCGTCTGATTCCGGCTTTTATGCGTTTGATAACCTCATTTTTCCCCAGTACAAGGAACATTTCAAATATGCCCGGGCTTATTGTTGTCCCGGTTATGGCCACTCTGAGCGGCTGTGCTATTTTGCCGAATTTAAGCCCGGTTTCCTTCATTATGGTCCTGAATACCTGTTCAAGGGAGTCCTGGGTGTATGTGTCAATGCCTTCAATCAGCTCAGCCGATCTTGACAGAACAGATTCCGTGTCAGCGGTCAGGAATTTTTCTGCTGCCTTTTCATCAAAATTTACTTTATCTGCATAATAAAATCTGGCAGCCTCTGCCATTTCGGCCAGGGTTCTGCTCCTTGGCTGAAGGGTCTTTATGACCTCCAACGTAAAATCATTGGCTTGCGCTTCAATGCCAAGTTCTTTCAGGCGGGGTACAAGAGAGTCTGCAATTTCTTCAGCGGTCTTGGCCTGAATATGTTTTGCATTGAGGGCTTCCAGTTTTTTGATGTCAAACATGGAAGCTGAACGGCCAAGGTGTTCAAGGTCGAATTTTTCTATCAGATCCTGCCTTGTGAAAAATTCTTCATCTCCATGTGACCAGCCAAGGCGCACCAGATAATTAATCATGGCATCGGGCAGAAAACCCATTTTTCTGTATTCCCCCACTGACATGGCGCCGTGGCGCTTGCTCAGCCTGGATTTGTCAGCTCCCAGAACCATGGGAACATGGCCGAATACAGGAATATCAGCTCCAAGGGCCTGGTATATCAGTATCTGTTTCGGGGTGTTTATCAGGTGGTCATCCCCTCTGATAATGGTGTTGATTCCCATGGTGAGATCATCCACAACCACGGCAAGGTTGTACATGGCAGAGCCGTCACTGCGCTGGATGATAAAATCATCTATTTCGGAATTCTGGAAAGCCGTATCTCCCTTTACAATGTCCTTTACAATGGTGACACCTGTATCAGGAGTTTTAAGACGCACAACAGTATCAGGCCCTTTTTTTACCTGCCTGTGGCGGCAATGCCCGTTATACATGGGTTTTTCACCCCTTTTTTTTGCCTGTTCACGCATTGCCTCAACCTCATCCCTGGAACAGGAACAATAATAGGCAGCCCCTGATCGGATAAGTTTTTCAATGTATTCATTGTAGATATCATTGCGCTGTGTCTGGAAATACGGGCCTTCATCCCAGTCGATTCCAAGCCATTCCAGGCTGTCAAGTATGGCATCCACAGATTCTTGTGTGGATCTTGCTGCATCAGTATCCTCAATTCTGAGTATGAATTTTCCGCCTGTTTTTCTGGCATAAAGCCAGTTGAAAAGTGCTGTTCTTGCTCCGCCGATATGCAGGTAGCCGGTGGGCGAGGGCGGAAATCGTGTAACAATATTTTCCATGTGTTCTCCAAATATCATTTAGTGTAAAATCGAGCCTTTAACTACCACAAAACTTTGAATTGAGCAACAAGGTCTTGACAGTTTCCGGTAATTAGGGTAATTAGATATGTTTTGTTGTATTGGTGTGAAATGTAAAAAAATACAAATGAAATAATATAGTTAGGAGAAACCAATGGCCGTACCAAAGCAGAAAAGTTCCAAAGCAAGAGGCAGAAAAAGAAGAACACATTATAAAACAAGCGCTCCCACAGTGAGTGTATGTCCTGAGTGTCAGGAACCTAAGCTTCCCCATACTGCCTGCCCTGAATGCGGAGCCTACAACGGAAGAAATGTCAATGCCCCTGAAGAGGATGAAGATTAATCAAAGGAGTCCGCTCTTACGCCATGACTGTGGAAACAAAAGTAAAAAAGGTGATAGCGCAGAAAATTGCCAACATAGATATTGATGATATTGTTCCTGAAGCATCGCTGATAGATGACCTGGGTGCTGATTCCCTGACCATTGTCGAGCTGATAATGTCCATGGAGGAAACATTTGATATTGAAATTGATGATGAAGATGCTGAAAAACTGGTTACAGTTCAGGACGCCATTGATTTCATCAAAGCCAAATCATGAATAAAACCATAATAATTCTGAAAAAGGCCGGACAAAATGGATAAAAATGCTCCCATCATCATGGGAAGTGATCATGCAGCCTTTGAGCTCAAGGAAAAGATAAAAAAATATCTTGAAAACCAGGGCATTGAAATCGAGGATGCCGGCACATATGGTGAAACTTCTGTAAATTATGCTGATTACGGCAAAAAAGTTGCAGGAGCAGTCTCAGAAGGCAGATTTTCAAGGGGTATTCTCATGTGTGGAACAGGGCTTGGAATGTCCATGACTGCCAACCGTTTTCCAAAGGTCAGAGCTGCACTTTGCACTGATATCTTTTCTGCAAAGATGAGCAGGCTGCACAATGATTCCAATATTCTTGTTCTTGGCGGCCGGGTGACAGGCGATATTCTGGCCTTTGAAATTGTACAGACCTGGCTTGATACAGAATTTGAAGGCGGCCGCCACCTTGAGAGAATAATAAGTATTGATGCCTGACCACATGACAGGTGAATGAATGGCAGGCTGCCTGTATTGCTTGCATAGAAAGGATATAAACTCAAATGGGCAATATTAAGAATACAGACCCGCAGATTGCAAAAATAATAGAACTTGAAACAGACCGTCAGGAATATGAGCTTAACCTGATAGCCTCTGAAAATATTGTAAGCCCTTCTGTAATGGAAGCCCAGGGCTCGACTCTTACAAATAAATATGCAGAAGGCTATCCTGAACGCAGGTATTATGGCGGATGCGAATTTGTTGATCAGGCTGAAGACCTCGCCATTGAAAGGGTAAAGCGCCTGTTTAATGTTGAATATGCCAATGTGCAGCCCCATTCCGGTTCAGGTGCCAACATGGCTGCCTATTTTTCCCTGCTTGAACCCGGGGACAGGATACTTGCCATGGATCTTTCCCACGGGGGGCATCTCACGCACGGAGCAAAGGTGAGTTTTTCAGGCAGGCTTTTTGATTTTGTCCATTACGGGTTGTCAGATGAAACCCAGAGAATCGATCTGAATCAGGTTGAGGAGCTTGCTAAAAAGCACAGGCCAAGGCTCATCGTTGCAGGGGCAAGTGCCTATCCCAGGATAATCGATTTCAAGGGCTTTTCCATGATTGCAAAATCAATCGGCGCCTATTTCATGGTGGACATGGCCCATATTGCAGGGCTTGTCGCAGCAGGGCTTCATCCAAGCCCTGTGGGATTTGCGGATATTATTACCTCAACCACCCATAAAACCCTGAGAGGGCCGCGCGGGGGGCTGATACTGTCTTCGGAAAAATTTGCAAAACAGATCAGCAGCCAGATATTTCCCGGAATCCAGGGAGGCCCTTTGATGCATGTGATTGCTGCAAAGGCCGTCGCCTTTAAGGAAGCTCTTGAAAAACCGTTCAGGGACTATCAGAAGCAGGTCGTAAAAAATGCCGCAGCTTTGGCTGAGGAGATGATGCGCAGAGGTTACAGCCTTGTCTCAGGCGGAACTGACAACCACATGGTTCTGGTGGATTTTTCAGACCGGAATATTACAGGAAAGGAAGCTGAGGAAAGGCTTGGCCGAGCAGGGCTTACAGTGAATAAAAATTCAGTGCCCAATGAAAAAAGAAGCCCCTTTGTTACAAGCGGCATAAGAATAGGGCTTCCCCTTGTCACTTCCAGGGGAATTGATGAAGATGCAAGCAGAAAAATTGCAGGGTTTATCTGTGATGTTCTGGATAATGAGGCTAATGTTGAAAAAACCGCTGAAAAGGTAAGGTCTTTGTGCATGGATTTTCCTGCATATAAAGGAAAGTGAAAAAAATGGCAGCCCCGCAGAAAGACAGGCCGTCATGGCATGAATACTTCATGGGAATCTGTGAACTTGTTGCGGGCAGGTCAACCTGTCTGAGACGCAAAGTTGGGGCTGTTCTTGTAAAAGACAAGCGTATTCTGTGCTCAGGCTATAACGGCGCTCCTTCCAGGGTGCCGCATTGTGCGCAGACAGGATGTTTAAGAAAACAGCTGAAGGTTCCTTCCGGGGAAAAACATGAATTATGCCGCGGAGTTCATGCCGAACAGAATGCCATTATTCAGGCTGCTTTCCACGGTATTGCAGTTGAAGGAGCTGTACTTTATTGTACCAATCAGCCCTGCTCCATCTGCGCCAAGATGATTATCAATGCAGGGATAAAAACCATTTATTACAGAGACGGATATGACGATCCCCTTGCCCTGGAGATGTTTGATCAGGCAAAGGTGAATCTTGTCCGGCTTGAAATCTAGGAACATATTCACATGAAATGCCCTTTTTGCGGAAATATGAATACCAGAGTGGTTGATTCGCGGTCGGGCAAAATGGAATTTGAAGTCCGCAGGCGCAGAGAGTGCCAGGCCTGCCTCCAGCGTTTCACCACATACGAGCGTATTGAGCAACCTCCTGTAATGATAATCAAAAAAGACAACCGGAGGGAAGAATTCAGCCGGGAAAAGGTTCTTACCGGTATTAAAAAAGCATGTGAAAAGCGCGCCATCAGCATGGATCAGATAGAGCAGACCGTTGATATTATTGAACGAGACCTGAGAAAGACAGGTGAACGTGAAATTTCCTCGTCCATTGTGGGAGAAAAGATTATCAAGGCCTTAAAGGAAATTGATGATGTGGCATATGTAAGGTTTGCTTCTGTATACCGGGAATTTAAGGATGTTGATGATTTTATCCGGGAACTGAAGGGTCTGGTTCCAAAGGAATGCCTTACTGAAAAATTTGAATCCTTTACAGGCAAAACCCATGACAGACCATGAACACTATATGCAAATGGCAATTGACCTTGCAGCACAGGCCAGGGGATTCACATCTCCCAATCCCTGTGTCGGCGCTGTTGTTGTAAAGGACGGCAGGATCGTGGGCCAGGGTTTCCACAGGGCAGCAGGCTGCCCCCATGCCGAGGTGGAGGCTTTGAATGATGCAGGGGAAGATGCCAGGGGCGCAACCATCTATGTCAGTCTTGAGCCCTGTAACCATTTCGGAAAAACTCCTCCGTGCACGCATAAGATCCTGGAATGCGGAATCAGAAAAGTTGTTGCAGGATGCATGGATCCCAATCCTGATGTTTGCGGGGGCGGGCTGCAGTATCTTGCTGATCATGGGGTGGAAGTGGTTTCAGGAGTACTTGAACAAAAGGCTGAAGCCCTCATTGAAGATTTCATCTGGTATATCAGAAACAGGACGCCTTTTGTTACCCTGAAATGCGCAGCAACCCTTGACGGCAGAATTTCAACCGTAACAGGGGATTCAAAATGGATAACCTGTGAAAAATCAAGGGCTTTTGGCCACAGGCTGCGCCATGAATCAGATGCCATATTGATAGGTTCAGGAACCCTGCATGCTGATGATCCGTCCCTGACCGCAAGAATAAAGGATTTCAGGGCAAAGGATCCCCTGAGGGTTATTCTGGATACAAACCTGACCATAAAACATAATGCAAAGGTTCTGACACAGGAGTCTGATGCACAGACCCTGATTGTATCAGGCCCTGATGCTTCTTATGACAAAAAAATTATGCTTGAAGACATGGGAGCCGTGGTCATTGATGTTCCTTTGGGGGATAAGGGGCTTGATTTAAACGCACTCATGGTTAAATTGGGACAGATGTCTGTTTCAAGCCTTTTGATTGAAGGTGGGGGAACAGTGGCGGGATCAGCATTGAGGACAGGAATAGTAAACCGGGTCATGTATTTCATGGCTGCAAAATTTCTGGGTGGCAATGACGGCACAGCAGTTTTCTGCGGGCCCGGCCCTAAACTGATAAAGGATGCATTTGAGCTTGAAAATGTTGAGATAAGGCGTTTTGATTCAGATATACTTGTACAGGGCTATTTAAAATAATAATGTTTACCGGAATAATTGAAAGTTTTGGAAGAATTAAAAGGATCGAGCCTGCAGGAGAAGGCCGGGTACTTGATATATCCTGCGGCCTTGATCTTTCAGAAACCTCTGAAGGCGATTCAATTGCTGTAAACGGAGCATGCCTTACCGTTGTCAGCCTTGGGCAAAGCAGCTTTAAAGTGGATATGGCTCCTGAAACAATTGAGCGTACCACTTTCAGGTATCTTGGCCCTGGAGCCGGTGTCAACATAGAACGGGCTTTGAAATTGTCAGACCGCATTGACGGCCATCTTGTGTCCGGCCATATTGACGGAACAGGTGTCATTGCCGCCATGACCCGCAGAAGCAACGCCCTGATAGTCAGGGTCGAAGTGCCCTCCGGCCTTGCGGCTGAGATGATTGAAAAAGGCTCTGTTGCTGTTGACGGGATAAGCCTTACCATCAACAGGTGTTCTGACAGGGATTTTGAAGTCAGTATTATCCCCCACACAGCGAAGATCACCACAATAGGCAGTAAACAAGTGGGAGACAGGGTGAATATAGAAACCGACATGATCGGAAAATATGTTAAGAAAAATTTGGCAGGAAGTTCCGTGAAAAAAAACGATGCTCTGCCCGGCAGGGAAAAGGGCGTCAGCATGGATCTTCTCGCCCGTAATGGATTTTTATAAATTTTAAGGATTTAAAATATGCCGCACTTGACTATTGAACAGGCAATTGAAGATATCAGGCAGGGGAAAATGGTGATCCTGGTGGATGATGAAGACCGGGAAAATGAGGGCGACCTTACCATGGCAGCAGAGGCCGTGACTCCTGAAGCCATTAATTTCATGGCAAAATATGGAAGAGGGCTTATCTGCCTTTCCCTTGATTCCAGTATTGCAGACCGTCTTGATCTTCCAATGATGGTGGAGCATAACACATCTCAGTACGGTACAGGATTCACCGTATCCATTGAGGCCAGAAAAGGTGTCACAACCGGCATTTCAGCTGCTGACAGGGCAACAACCATATTGACTGCCGTGGCTGACGATGCAACTCCTTACGATATTGTAAGGCCGGGGCATATATTCCCATTGAGAGCCCGTGACGGCGGAGTCATGGTCAGGATAGGCCAGACAGAGGGGTCTGTTGATCTTGCAAGGCTTGCGGGAATGAAGCCTGCCGGTGTTATCTGTGAAATCATGGATGATGACGGTACCATGGCAAGAATGCCCTCCCTTGAAAAGTTTGCAAAAAAGCACGGGATAGGGATTTGCACGGTTGCTGATCTTGTGAAATACAGGCTTAAAACAGAGAGCTTTGTCAAACGTGCCGCTGAAACCATTATCCCGACAAAGGTGGGTGGTGAATTCAGGATCATTGCATATGAGAACGATATTGACCAGCTGACACATATTGCCCTTGTCAAGGGTGAAATTGATTCTGAAAAACCTATTCTCGTGAGGGTTCATTCCGAATGCATGACAGGTGATATATTTTCATCTTTAAGGTGTGATTGTCAGGAACAATTGCACAAGGCCATGTCCATGATGGAGGAAGAAGGCAGTGGAGTGCTTTTATATCTTCGTCAGGAGGGCCGCGGAATAGGGCTTGTGAACAAGCTTAAGGCCTATGAGTTTCAGCGTCAGGGCCTGGATACGGTTGAGGCCAATGAAAAACTGGGCTTTAAGGCTGATCTCAGGGACTATGGTGTGGGGGCCCAGATACTGGTTGATCTGGGTGTAAAAAAGATGCGCCTTTTAACCAATAATCCCAAGAAGATGATCGGGCTTGAAGGATACGGCCTGAGTGTTGTGGAACAGGTTCCCATTGAAGTTGAGCCCAATTGCTACAACAAGGGATATTTAAAGTGCAAGCAGGCCAAAATGGGTCATCTGCTGCATATGTAAACCAGATATTAAAGGACATAAAAATGCCAAAAATTATTGAAGCAGGGCTTCAGGCCAAAGGCAGGAAGTTCGGGATAATTGTCTCCAGGTTTAATGATTTTATTACAGCAAAGCTTGTTGACGGGGCTCTTGATGCCCTGACAAGAAGCGGAGCAGAAGACAGGGACATTACAATTCTGAAGGTGCCGGGAGCTTTTGAAATTCCACTGGCAGCCAGAAAGATGGCAAACCAGAAAAAATATGATGCCATCATCTGCATAGGTGCTGTCATACGCGGAGCAACCTCACATTATGATTATGTGTGTGCTGAAGTTTCCAAGGGAATTGCAGCAGTCAGCCTTGAGGCCCAGATTCCTGTCATGTTCGGTATTCTTACCACGGAAACCATTGAACAGGCAATTGAAAGGGCAGGCACAAAAGCCGGGAACAAGGGCTTTGACGTGGCGCTTGCTGCAATTGAGATGGCAAATCTTTCTGACAGTCTTGAAAAGGCCGAATAAAAATTATGGGTGACCGCAGGCAGGCAAGGGAGCTGGCTTTACAGGCTCTTTTTTTTCTTGATATGGATAAATCTGATTTCTCACAGGGATTTGAGATTTTCTGTACCAATTATGAAGATAAACTTACGGAAAACATCAGACCGTTTTTCACCGACCTTGTTCAGGGGGTCATGGAAAACAGGCAGAGAATTGATGAGCTGCTGGACACCTGCTCAACAAACTGGAAACTTGCCAGAATGCCGGCGGTTGACAGGAATATCATGAGAATTGCTGCTTTTGAGCTTTTAATGTGCCCTGATATTCCGTTCAGTGTAACAATAAATGAAGCTGTTGAAATAGGTAAGAAATACGGTACAAGGGATTCAGGTGCTTTTATCAACGGTGTGCTTGACCGTGTCAAATCACTTGAAGGACTTGAAAAATCTTAATTCAGGGAGGTCGGTTTGATTATTGAGAAACTTGAGGTTGGCCCGATTATGGCCAATTGCTATATCCTGGGATGTGAACAGACAAAACAGGCTGCTGTGATTGATCCTGGCGATGATGCTGACAGAATCCTGATGGCCCTTGCAAAAGCGGAACTGAAAGTAAAATATCTTATCAATACCCACGGCCATTTCGATCATGTCGGGGCAAACAAAAGGATGAAGGAAGTTACAGGCGCCCGGATTGCAATTCACCCTGATGATGAACCCATGCTGGGTGAACTGTCAAGCTCTGCTTTGAATTTTGGTCTTTCAGCTGAAAATTCTCCGCCTGCAGATATTCATCTGAAACATGGAGATGAAATAAGTTTCGGTAACATCACCCTTAAAGTGATACATACCCCCGGCCATTCCAGGGGTGGAATCTGCCTTTATACCAGGGGACATCTTTTTGCAGGCGATACTCTTTTTGCAGGGTCAATCGGAAGAACAGACCTGCCCGGAGGAGATTACGACACCCTGATCTCCAGTATAAAGGAAAAATTGCTGATTTTGGACGAAAAGACCATTGTGTATACAGGACATGGGCCTGAAACAACAATAGGCGCTGAAAAGAGAATGAATCCTTTTTTAAGATGAACCGTCTTTTAAAAGATCTCTGCCGCCCGGAAAAAATCCTTCAGGAGGAAATTTTTCTGGACCGGCCCTTTGAAAAGGCAGCAGCCTCCTTTGCAGACAGCCCCGGAACCGTGCTTCTTTTATCAGGTTCAGACCTTGACTGTGCAAGATATAATATTCTTGCAGCGGATCCCTGGCTTGAGCTTGCATGTTTTAAGAATAAAATTTTCATCAAATGCCTTGGCAGGAAATTTGAATTTGAGGCAGACCCGTTTCATTTTCTCAAATCCCTGGTGGAGTTCTGCTCTTTTTCCTGTGGCGATGAACCGGGCAGCCTTCCTGTAATTTCCGGATTGTTCGGGTACTTTGCATATGATTTAAAAGACAGCATTGAAAAACTTCCCAGAACCTGTACAGGTGCGCCTTTACCTGATATGTGTCTTTATGCCCCTTTGATTCTGATTGTTCAGGACAGGCAGAGGGACGGGGGTTCAAACCGTGCGAACCTGTGTATCCCGGAACTGTCAGGCCCTGGCGCAAAACAGAGCGGGATGTATGCCAACCCCGATGATATACGCAAAAAATTTTTTGACAGGCTGAATACAAGGCCTGAAAACAAACCCTTCTGCATTGACAATAAAGGCCTGAAATCCTGTTTTACCCGGCATGAGTATATTGAGGCTGTTGAAAAGGTTATTGCATACCTGAAAGCAGGCGATATATATCAGGCCAATCTTTCCCAGAGATTTGAAGCAGGTTTTGAAGGTGATGTGTATTCTTTTTTTCTGGATCTGTTCAGGCGGAACCCTGCTTCCTTTTTCAGCTATATAAATGCAGGAGACCACGAAATTATATCAACTTCTCCCGAGCGTTTCATAAAGCAATCCGGCAGGCTTGTTGAAACAAGGCCCATCAAGGGAACCATTGCGCGCGGCAGGACTGCTGATCAGGACAGGGAAAACAGAAAAAAACTTGGTGAAAGCATTAAGGATGATGCAGAGCTTACCATGATTGTGGATCTCATGCGCAATGACCTGTCGCGTGTAACAAAGCCGGGCTCTGTCATTGTAAGGGAACACAAGCGCCTTGAAGCCTATGAAAATGTTTTTCATCTTGTGTCTGTGGTGGAGGGGAAGCTTCGTACTGGAATGACATCTGTGGATTTTTTAAAGGCATGTTTTCCGGGCGGGTCCATCACGGGATGTCCCAAAATTCGTTCCATGGAGATCATTGATGAACTTGAACCTGTGAAACGGCATATTTATACAGGGTCAGTGGGATACATAAGTTTTCATGATACCATGGATCTGTCCATTGCAATAAGAACAGCAACCGTATTCCGGGGCAGAATCTTTTTTTCGGTCGGCGGCGGCATTGTTTATGATTCTGACCCTGAAAAGGAATACAGGGAAACCCTTGACAAGGGCAGAACTCTTATGCAGTCGCTTGCAGGAGGAGGCTCATCAGAACATGGCAGCGCCGCAATTCCGGTAAAAGCATGGGTACAGGGTAAGATCATTGACCAGGAAAATGCCCTGGTTTCAGCTTCCTGCCCCGGCTTTCAATACGGGGCAGGAGTTTTTGAAACAATACGCGTGGAAAATGGCAGAATCCTGAGTCTGGAAGGCCATGTATCCCGGATGAACAGGGCATTGAAACAAATTTTTAAAGTCTGTGCCCCTGATATTACATGGGAACATGTGATCAAACTTCTGATAAGGGAAAACCAATTGCAAAACAAGATTGCGGCAGTAAAAATACTTGCTGCAATTCAGTCTTTTGGCCGGGACATGGAAATTTTTGTTGCAGCCTTTGCAAGACCATACGTGCACAGGCTTGAAATGCTCGGCAAAACCGGGCTTGACCTTGTAACCTATCCCCATCCCAGGATGAGCCCTATGGCGGATTATAAAACCTTGAATTACCTTTATTATGACAGGGCAGCCGGGTTTGCGCGGGAGTGTGGTGCTGATGAAGCACTTATCCTTAATCCTGATTCAAGCGTGTCTGAAACCAATACAGCCAATATATTTGCTGTGAACCGGTCTGACATGAAAGTGATCGTGCCTGAATCAGACCATGTTCTTGAAGGAATAACCATGAAATCGGTATTGACGATATTATCTGACAAGGGGTATGATATCTGCCCTGAAAGGATTCAGAAAGATGAATTCTGTGCGAATGCCAATATTATTCTGACCAATTCATTGATGGGAGCGGTCAGGGTTGACAGTATAGATGGTGTGAAGGTGGATCATGACAGGGATATATGTTCCATGATCAATGGAAAACTTTTTGGGAAATAATTTTAAAGGCGGTAAGATCATGAAAAAATTGTTGATAGCAGGATTTGTCATTATTGTGGCGCTTGCAGGAATTGTTTTTTTCACCCTTTCAAATCTGGGGCCTCTGGTAAAGAAAACCGTGAACACATTTGGCCCGCAAATTACAAAGACCCGGGTTGAGGTTGCAGATGTCAGTATATCGATTTTTTCCGGGAAGGCCGTTTAAAAAGGATTGATGATGAAGCGCAGTATTTTTATTGCAGTAATTTTTATTGTCTTCTGGTGCATGCCGTACAATGCCCTGGCTGTTCAGAAGGTTGAGGTTGTCAATTCTGTATTCACCTTTGACCCGGTTCCGGAGGGTGTGCATGTAAGCCATGAGTTCATAATTAAAAATACAGGGGATGTCATGCTTAATATTCTGAGTGTGCTGCCGCCCTGAGGATGTGACACGCATTCTTTTGACAAGCAGATTCCTCCGGGAGGGGAAGGAAAAATAAAGCTCAGTTTCAAGACCAGAGGGTATGGGGGAAGAACTCTGAAAAAAACCATACTGGTTCGAACAGATGATCCTGCAAAGAAAAAATTTTACCTTGTGGTTACAGGAAAGGTGGAGAAAATTGCAAAGATCGAACCTTCTTCCGTGTTCATGGACGGAAGGCCGGGCCAGACACTTGAGGCTCTTGTTAAGGTCACTCCTTCACAAAAATATCCTTTTAAGATTCTGGGAATGCAGCAGAAAATCAATACCAGGATAAAAGCCTTTCTCATAAAACCCGGAAACGGAGAGAAATCATGGCAGATCAGGGTAAAGGCCATGTCTGTCAGGCCCGATGATCTGTATGATATTCTGACCCTTAAAACGGACAGCCCGTACGCACATGAACTGACTATAAGAGTTTATGCAAGTTTTATAAAAAAGCAGGATAAAAAATCCTGAGTATCAAGGAAAATTGCCGGTATATGGATATTTCGAAAATCAGGGCAGTTGTGTTCGATTGTGACGGTGTCATGTTTGACACTGCAATGGCCAACAGAAAATATTATGATGAGGTGCTGGAGCATTTCGGCAAACCCCCTCTTGATGAAGATCAGTTTGAAAAGGTGCACATGATGGCAGTAAAGGATGCTATTGCCTACCTTTTTCCGGAAAAGGCCGATCTTGCGCCTGTATACAGATATCTCAAGGGTGTGGGTTATATGAAGTTCATCAGGTTCATGGTTATGGAAAAGGGCTTGATAAAACTTCTTGACAGGCTCGGAAACAAGGGGTATCTGCGGGCTGTTGCAACCAACAGAACAAATACCATGGAAAAGGTCATAAATGATTTCAGACTTGGTGAGTATTTTGATGAAGTTGTAACTGCCGCAATGGTGAAGAACCCCAAGCCTGACCCTGAGCAGCTTTTCAAGATAATGAAGAAGTTTGGACTTGAGCCGGATGAGCTCATGTTCATTGGTGATTCAGATTATGACCGCCGGGCTGCCAGGGGAGCAGGAACTGTTTTTGTCGCATTTAAAAATTGTGAGCTTGAAGCTGATTTCAATGTGGATTCAATGGATGAAATAGGTGTGATTCTGGGGTTAAATTGATAAAATTCTTGACAAATCCTGCAATGATCATTACATCTTACAAGATTTTTTTATTTGGAATTTACAATAAATGTTTGGGTTAAACATTTATTAAGGTGGTTAACATAAATAAGGAGAATGAAGTATATGTCTAAATTAGTAGCACCTCACGGTGGAAAAGGTTTGGTATGCTGTAAGCTTGAAGGCGCAGAACTTGAAGCAGAAAAGAAAAAGGCAGAAGGCCTTAAAAAGATCGAAATCTCATCTCAGGTTAAAGGCGATCTGATCATGCTGGGTATCGGAGGTTTCAGCCCTCTTAACGGTTTTATGACAAAAGCTGACTGGAAGGGTGTATGCGAGGATTTCCTCCTGGCTGACGGAACTTTCTGGCCTGTGCCTGTAATGCTGGACGCTTCCAAGGAAGACGCTGAAAGCATCAAGGAAGGTGATGAAATTGCTCTTCAGAGAAATGGTGAAATCTATGCAACCATGAAGGTTGAAGAGAAATTTGCAATGACTGAAGACGAGAAAAAATGGGAATGTGAAAAGGTCTATAAAGGTCATGGCGAAGAATCTGCTGATGATTGTTTCTGGAAAATTGCCATGGAAGACCATCCAGGTGTTAAAATGGTTATGGCAAGAAAGGAATATTGCCTGGCCGGCCCTGTAAAAGTTCTTTCTGAAGGTGAATTTCCTGAAAAATTCAAAGGTGTTTATCTTACTCCCAAGGAAACCCGCGCCATCTTTGATGAAAGAGGATGGGCAAATGTTGCATCCATGCAGCTTCGTAACCCCATGCACAGATCACATGAGCATCTGTGCAAAATCGCCCTTGATGTATGCGACGGTGTTCTGATTCACTCTCTCATCGGTAACCTCAAACCAGGGGACATTCCTGCAGAAGTCCGCATTAAATGTATTGATACCCTGATTAAAGGCTATTTTGTGCCTGAGCATGTTGTAAATGCAGGTTATCCCCTTGACATGAGATATGCAGGCCCCAGAGAAGCTCTTCTGCATGCAACATTCCGCCAGAACTATGGTGTTAATAAAATGATCATAGGCCGTGACCATGCCGGTGTTGGTGATTTCTATACATTGTTTGAGGCTCAGGAAATCTTTGATACAATTCCGACTCCATCAGAACCGGGCAAGGCTCTTCTGTGCGAACCCCTGAAAATTGACTGGACTTTCTACTGCTACAAATGTGACGGCATGGCTTCCATGAGAACCTGCCCGCACGGCAAGGAAGACAGGGTTATCCTTTCAGGAACCAAACTGCGTTATGCATTGTCCAATGGCGAAGAAATTGTTGATCATTTCGGCCGTGAAGAAGTTCTTGAGATTCTGAGAGAATACTATGCTTCTTTGACTGAAAAGGTTGAAGTAAAACTTCAGAGCCATGCTGAAGGAACCAAAATGTAATCTGAATATTTCAGATAACTAGTATTAAAATGCGGCTGTCATCATAAAATGTCAGCCGCATTTTTTATCTGAGAGCCATTAAATATCAAAGGACATTTTTTGGTTTTCTGCAATGGCCCTGTTCACGTCTGAAATATAAACTCCAGAATACCCGCCAGAAGTTCCCGTTGATTTGCCGGAACAATAATTGCTGTATTGACAAAGCTCAAATAAAAATTTATTTATTGTAAATTTAAGACCCTGATTTATACAGATAATTCACTTGTTCAATAATAAAAGGAGCTTGTAATGTCAGAAAAACAATCTTTCATGTTTACATCTGAGTCAGTCACCGAAGGCCACCCGGATAAAGTGGCAGATGCCATATCAGATGGTGTTCTTGACGCCATAATGGCAGAGGATAAAAAATGCAGGGTTGCCTGTGAAACTCTTGTGACCACAGGCCTTGCAATGGTTGCAGGCGAGATAACCACTGATTGTTATGTGGATATTCCCGAAGTTGTCAGAAATACAATAAGAGATATTGGATATAATTCTTCAAATATGGGTTTTGACTGGCAGACATGTTCTGTTGTTACAAGCATTGACCAGCAGTCTCCTGATATTGCCCAGGGAGTTGATGAGGGAACCGGGCTTTACAAGGAACAGGGAGCCGGCGACCAGGGCCTTATGTTCGGATTTGCAACCAATGAAACTTCCGAGCTTATGCCCATGCCCATAGTTTATGCACATAAACTTACAAAACGTCTGTCCCAGGTCAGAAAAAACGGAGCCCTTGATTTTTTGAGACCTGATGGAAAATCCCAGGTAACCATTGAATATGTTGATGGCAGGCCTGCACGCGTGGATACTGTTGTTGTTTCAACCCAGCATTCACCTGACGTATCCTATGGTGATCTCAAGGCAGCCATTATCAAGGAGGTTATCAAAAAGGTTATTCCGGAGGACATGATGGACGGTGATACAAGATTCTTTGTGAACCCGACCGGACGTTTTGTTGTGGGCGGGCCAATGGGCGACTGCGGAGTGACCGGCAGGAAAATCATTGTCGATACTTATGGAGGCCAGGGCAGCCACGGGGGTGGGTGCTTTTCAGGCAAGGATCCTTCAAAGGTTGACAGAAGCGCATCTTATATGGGCAGGTATGTGGCAAAAAACCTTGTTGCATCAGGAATAGCGGATAAATGCGAAATTCAGGTTGCCTATGCAATTGGAGTGGCTGAACCTGTTTCCCTTTTTGTGGATTTTATGGGAACAGGAAAAATAGCTGAATCAAAAGCGGTTGAGATTGTCAAAGAAGTGTTTGACTTAAGACCTGCAGCCATTATTGAAACCTTGGATCTGCTTCGTCCGATTTACAGAAAAACTTCTTCATACGGACATTTTGGAAGAAAAGACCCTGATTTTTACTGGGAGAGAACCGATAAAGCAGACCAGATCAGGGAGCTTGCAGGGCTTTAATCTGATTTTTTTGTCTGTTCTGTTCAGGATATGAAAAAAAGGCTGTTCCGGGCATGGGTGTCAGGGCAGCCTTTTTTATTTGACATTTATGCCATATATTTGTATTGAAAACAAAACAACATATCAATATATTTTGATATGATACCTTAAAACATAAAGGAGTTATATTATGTTGCAGTCAGTAAAAGACCCGTCATACCTGGCTCTTGATCCGGAGCTTGAATACAGGGTCAAGGATATTTCACTTGCCGAAGAAGGCGACAAGGATATGCAGCTTTCTGAAAAAGAAATGCCCGGCCTCATGGCAATAAGGGAAAAATACGGGCCTTCCAAACCTCTTAAGGGTATGAAAATAATGGGCAGCCTTCATATGACAATACAGACTGCCATGCTTATTGATACTCTTTATGAGCTTGGCGCAGATATCAGATGGGCTTCATGCAATATTTTTTCAACCCAGGATCATGCTGCCGCTGCAATTGCAAAAAAAGGCAGTGCTGCTGTTTTCGCATGGAAAGGGGAAACGCTTGAAGAATTCTGGTGGTGCACGGAACAGGCATTGACCTGGCCTGACGGGTCTGGCCCGGATCTTATTGTGGATGATGGAGGAGATGCTACTTTATATGTGCATCAGGGAGTAAAGGTGGAAAAGGATCCTTCCATCCTGGACAGGGCAACCCACAGCCTTGATGAGAAATGCCTGATGGACAGGCTCAGGGTGAGTTTCAGTGAAAATCCGGGCAAATGGACAGTAATTGCAGAAAAAATCAGGGGAGTTTCAGAGGAGACAACAACAGGGGTTAACCGTCTGTACCAGCTTGCAGAAAAAAACGAGCTTCTGTTTCCTGCCATCAATGTTAATGATTCTGTTACCAAATCAAAATTTGACAACCTTTACGGCTGCCGTGAATCGCTTGCAGACGGAATTAAACGTGCAACTGATGTCATGATTGCAGGCAAGACAGTTGTTATTGCAGGATATGGGGATGTGGGAAAAGGATGCGCAGCCTCCATGAAAGGGTATGGTGCAATTGTATGGGTGACGGAGATTGATCCCATCTGTGCTTTGCAGGCTGCAATGGCGGGGTTCAGGGTTGTTACAATGGAAGAAGCTGCTCCCCGCGGAGATATATTTGTTACAGCAACCGGGAATTATCATGTGATTACCGGCAAGCATATAGAACAGATGAAAGATGAAGCCATTATTTGCAATATAGGCCATTTTGATAATGAAATTGAAATGAGTTATCTTGACAATCATCCCACTGCTGTCAAAACAACCATTAAGCCCCAGGTGGATAAATGGACTTTTGATTCCGGCCGTTCCGTAATTGTTCTTGCTGAAGGACGGCTTGTGAACTTAGGTTGTGCCACAGGGCATCCGAGTTTTGTCATGAGCAACAGTTTTTCAAACCAGACCCTGGCCCAGATCAAGCTGGCCACTGAAGACCTTGAGGTCAAAGTTCATACTCTGCCCAAGGAACTGGATGAAGAAGTGGCAAGGCTGCACCTGAAAAATCTTTCTGTGAACCTTACAAGATTAACTCAGGAACAGGCAGATTATATTGGTGTACCCATTGATGGGCCTTTTAAATCAGATATTTATAAATATTAGGCCCAGGAGTTTAAATAATTGGTTTATTTTTTTGAACTCAGGGTATCCAAGTTGTTTTGTTTTTTATTTCAATACCTTATGTTTGATATAAATTTGAGGGCAGAGTAAAAGTTCAAAATTTTGAACTTTTATTACATAAAATGTAGCGGTTATGAACGGGAAAGATGGAAGATTATCCGGGCAGATATAATTTAATAAGCTTATTTGTTAATAAAATAAACATCTTATTAAATTTTTTTGATGAATATGGAAATGTTGGCATATCAATTGCTTTATTAAATTGACAAATCTGCAAAGATTAGTTTTTTCATCTTTTTTTCCTTTTCCAGAAATGGCTGCCTGTCGGGCAGCCATTTCTGGTTTTACAGGCGGGTTTTTATTATTTCCAGAATTTCATCGTTTTCTGGAAATTTTTTTCCAAGATGTTTTGAAAAAATCGTATCACCATCCACCACAATTTCATATATTCCGTTTGAGCCTGGAATCATTTCAGGGGTGATTGCAAATTTTTTTCTTATTGCCTCTGCCAGACCGGCAGCCCTTGGTTCGTAGTTTCATACGGTACAATAGTGAATCTGAATTTTCATTTTATTATCCTTTTTTTGTGATATATATTAATATTATTCTTTTGATACCAGAGGAATTCTGTTTTTGAAAGTTAAAAACTTGAATTTTGTAAGTATGTCTGCCCTGATTTTTCATACAATGCAGCATGTATTTAAAATGCAGATGCCTGGGAACTGAGCAGCAGGTTATGATATGAAATTGTGTGGGTTTTATTCCGGCAGGAAAAATTCCCGGTCTGAAAGATGTGCAGTACAGAAATCTTAAGACCGGGAATTAAATGAATATCGTTTACAGGCCCAGGTATTAGTTGTTGTCCGGAGTGAGTCCTGTCTCAACAACGGCAATATCAAATTCCAGTGTTTTTCCCGCCAGAAAATGGTTGAGATCCATTCTCACATTCTCATCATTGATTTCGGAAACTACTGCCATCACAGGATTGCCATTGGGATCCTGAAGCTGAATCTGAACCCCGGTCGTCAGCGGAAGATCTTCAGGAATATTCTGCCTCGGTATATCCACGAACATTTCTTCGTTTCGTTCGCCATAACCCTGTTCAGGCGTAATTGTAACGGTTTTTTGTTCTCCGGCTGCCATTCCTGTTACTGCATCGTCAAAACCTTTGATCAGCATGCCTGAGCCCACTGTGAATTTCAGGGGCTCTCTGCCTTCTGATGAATCAAATACCTCGCCGGATTCAAGCCTGCCGGTATAATGGACGGATATGGTATCCCCGGCCTTAATTTTTTGTGTCATTCAATGACTCCTTTTGGGGATATCCCCGTTTTAAATTTTTTGTTGCCAGCAATTTAAAAAAAATGCTTTTTATACCATAAGGCAAAATAATTATATGTCCACAATTTTTTTGGATTTAAGCAGGAACCTTTTAATATTTTCTGTTTTTTCACGATTCCCTGTAAAGAGCAAGGACTCCGGAACGTGCCAGCTTTTTGATTCCAAATGGTTCAAGCAGGGCCAGTATCTCATCTATGGTATTTTCATCTCCTGTTACTTCAAAGATATAATTGGCAGGGCTTTCATCCATTATTCTGCCTTTGAATTGTTTTATGATCCCATGTATTTCTTCTTTTGTTTCCGGCCGGGTTCTGACGCAGATAAGGGCCATTTCCCGTTTAACAGCCCTGTGGCCTGTCATGTCCCTTAATTTTATTACATTCACAAGACGCTTGATCTGTTTCATGCATTGTTCAAGCTGAAGGGGGTCTGCCTTTGTCGTGATTGTGATTCTGGACATTTTAGGGTTTGCCGTGGGCGCTCCGCATATGGTTTCAATATTATAGTTTCTTCCTGCAAAAAGCCCTGTGATTCTTGCGGTGACGCCGGGTTCATTTTCAACCAGCATGGTAAGTATATATTTATCCTGTTCCATTATTTTAGCCTCTTTATAATAAAAATTTAAGATTCTTTGAAATGTGTAATGATCCTGTTTTTCCCTGTGGTTTTAGCTTTGTAAAGACTTAAATCGGCATCTTCAACAAGGTTTTCCAGAGCTGATGTTTCAGGAAAAGATGCAACACCTCCGCTGATTGTCTGGTAGATTCTGTGTTGTGAAATGGGTTGTGCGCAGCAGTACCGTTTGATTTTTTCGCTGTTTTTTACAGCTTCGGCAAGGTCGGTTCCTGGATAAATGACACAGAATTCCTCACCTCCGTATCTGCAGGCAATGGCATTGCCCTGCACATTGTCGATTATGACCGATGCTATTTTTCTGAGCACTGTATCACCGGTATCATGGCCGTATTTGTCATTTACCTGCTTGAAATTATCCAGGTCAATCATGAGGAAGGACAGAGGGGAACCGGCAGCTCTGGCTTTTTCTATTTCATCTTTCAATGCCTTGTCAAAATAGCGTCTGTTCATGAGTCCGGTCAGTTTATCCTTATATGCAAGGGATTCAAGAACTCTGTTCTTACGCATAAGCTCATCCTGAAGCCTTTTGATCTTTATGTGGTTTTCAACCCGTGCGCGGATTTCATCACGGCCGAATGGTTTGACAATCAGTTCTGTTGCACCGAATTTAAAAAATCTGAACATGGCATCAGTCTGCGTTCCGTCAGTAATGGCAATGATGACCGGGGAATCGCTTCCGAGCAGATTTCTTATGTGCATGCAGAAGTTGAACCTGTCCTCCATATCTGAAAAATCAATTATTACAATATCAGGGATGCTCACTTTCAGGAAAGTCTCAAGCTCATTTATGTCTGAACATATGTGTATGCTGGAATTCAGAAAATTAAGTGTCTTCATGAGAATGGAAACAAGCACCTTGTCCCTGCTTAAAATGAGGGTTGTTCCGGAAGGGCTTATATTTTCCCTGAGCGACACACTTTCCACAAGCTCCCTGAGATCCTGCAAGGATACAGGTTTTTCAAGAAAATCAACAGCACCGGCCCTGAACCCTTTTGTGAACTGAGATTCATTTATGGTTCCGCTTACGACAATGACCGGGATATGTTTGATCTCACTGTTTTCAGCCAGATTTCTGCAGAATTCAAACCCGTCCATTACCGGCATTTCAACATCAACAAGAATCAGGTCGGGCAGGGTGTCTGAAGCTGTTTTAAGTCCCTGCATTCCATCTGAAGCTGTTTTTGTTTCAAAATTCAATGTTTCAAGGTAGGAAGTCAAAGCTTTTCTTACAGCTCTGCTGTCGTCAATTACAAGGGCCAGAGGTTTTTGCCTTGCCTTGCCTGGATGAGACTCCATGGCCCTTGATAATGCCCTGAGCAGGCTTTTTTTGTCAAAGGGTTTGATGAGTATGGCGTCAATATCCCTCAGGTCCCATTCTGACCGGATATTTTCCTGGCCCATGGAGGTTGATATAATAAAAGCCGCATCTGAAAGCCCTGGATCTGATTTAACTGCATGGGCAATGTCCGGCCCGTTCTGGAATTTTG
>CAYUOB010000044.1:0-21197 GCA_964446145.1 uncultured Desulfobacula sp. | reverse complement strand
GCGGCAAGAAAATCCACATTCCTTTCCATGGGGCAGATTTTATACCTTTCATCTGTCAGATCAATGCAGGCAGGATCTTGTTCACAGAAATGATCAGACATGTTCACCTGTCAGGCGGGTATATATTTGTTTATATGTATCTGAAGTTGTTTTAATCACTTCTTCTGGAAGTTTCGGGCCGGGCGCAGTTTTATCCCATCCCGAGTTTACAAGCCAGTCTCTGACAAACTGTTTGTCAAAGCTTTTCTGGGTTTTCCCGGGTTCATAATTATCCAGAGGCCAGAATCTTGAGGAATCAGGAGTTAATATCTCATCAATCAGAATAATTTCCCCGTCCAGGATTCCGAATTCAAATTTTGTGTCGGCAATTATTATACCCTTTGACAGTGCATACTCAGCTCCTTTCTGATAGATGGCAAGGCTCAGGTCACGAAGCTTTTCCGCTTTCTCAATGCCAATGAGATCAGCAGCCTGTTCAAAACTTATATTGATATCATGATCACCGACATCAGCTTTGGTTGAAGGTGTGAACAAAGGAGTTTCAAGCCTGTCCGATTCCTTAAGCCCCTCAGGCAGCCTGATCCCGCAAACATGGCCCTCCTTCAGATAGGAACTCCATCCTGACCCTGTTATATACCCTCTTACTATGCACTCGACCGGAAGAGGCTGTGCCTTTCTGACAAGCATGCTCCTTTTATCAAGTTCGTCTGCATAGGGTTTGAATTGCTCAGGATACTCATTTACATCGGTTGTAATAATATGGTTTTTCACAATGGATTCCATCTGAGAAAACCAGAACACTGAAATCTGGTTCAATACTTTTCCCTTGTCAGGAATGGCATCGGGAAGCACAACATCAAAGGCTGAAAGACGGTCGCTTGTCACCATCAGCAGGGCATCACCTGCATCAAATATATCCCTGACCTTGCCCTGTCTTATGAGGTTAAGGTCCTTAAACCTGGTTTCTGGTATGGCGTTCATTGAATTCTCCTTTAAAAAAATAAAATTTGAGGTGATAAATACCATAAAATTCAAATATTATCTATTCTTGCAAAAAAAAGATTTTAAAGATATAAAAATGAAACTTGCAGATATATTTTATTGATATAATAAGGTGGTAATCCATGAGTAAAAAACTGAACAAATGTCTATTTTGGTATGCCCTGACCCTGTTTTTTTTCACAACCTGCGCATACGCAGGAACAAGCTATTCGCTCCAGAAATTGTCTGAACTTGCAGTCATGCAGAGCGAAAATATCAAGATTGCACATGAAGATGTCTATATCGCAAAGCAGGAAAAGAAAAGGGCCCTGTCCGTGCTGATTCCAAAAATTGCTGCATATGGAAATATCACAAGATATAAAAATGATGAGATCTCATCTCCAGATACCAATACATTTGGAATCAAGCTGACCCAGTCCTTTACTCTCAATGGAAAGGAACTTATTGCACTTGATGTGACAAAAAAAGACATTGAAAGCAAAGAATTTTCACTTGAAAGCATTCGTGCCGGCTATATTCTTCAGGTTGCCCAGGCCTATTACAATATTCTGAGCGCACAAAGATTTGTCGAAATTGCCAATGCCGATGTTGAACGGCTTACAACTCACAGAAATGCAGTAAAAGAAAAACTGAATGTGGGCAATGTGACTAAAACTGATCTGTACCGGGCAGAGGCTGAACTGTCAAAATCACTTACAGAAAAAGTAAAGGCTGAAAACACTCTTCTCAAGGCAAGAGCTGTCCTTCAGAATCTTGTACACCTGGACGCTGATTTTTCCCTTGATAAAAAAAATATACCCGGAATTGAGGGTTATAATACAGACCTTGATGAAATCAGAACCTATGCCCTTACACACAGGCCTGAAATCAAACAAGCTGCAAAAAACCTTGAAATCGCCCGCCAGACCATCAAATTCAATAAAAGTGATTACTGGCCTTCAGTTTCACTTGAGGCAGGATACAAGGAAACAGATATTGACTATGATGCAGGGCCTGCCCATGTGCAGTATGATACAGAAGACCTCTATGTAAAGGGAGGGCTTGTTTTTACATTATTTGACGGAGGATTGAGGGCAGCTCAGATCAGGCAGGCAGTTGCAGGCCAGAGAAAGGCAATGAATGCACTTGAACTTGAAAAAAAGAAAATAATCCTGGAATCTGAAACTGCATTTCTTGAATATAAAACCGCTAAAAATACCCTGAATAATCTGAAACATGAAGTAAAATCCGCCATGGAAAATTTCAATGCCGTAAAAATGCAGTTCAGATACGGCATGGCAGACAGTATTGATATGATGGATGCCAATACTCTTCTTGTGACATCGCAGAGAAGAATTTCAGACGCAAGATACACATTTTATCTTTCTGTACTTAAAATTCTTTATACCAGAGGTGACCTTATATCATTTCTGCTTGGACATGCCTGAAAATGAATCCTCAATGTTTTCAGGGTTCATATCTTGACTTGCATGGTTTGATAAAATATTCTTGACCCATGAAAGTTCCAGACTTTAATGACATGTTTTAAAAGGAGATTCAACTATGTATGAAATAATTGCAAATCCTGAAAACTACCAGATTGACCATCTCATAAACGGGACAGGCAATGCCAATATTGAAATTACCAGAGAAGAAAGGGATAAATGGGCCGGAGAAATCATTAATTTCAGTGAAAAACTCACTGAGTTCGCAAAAAGATCCAGGGAACTTGGCAATCTCATGGCCGGCCCTGACACAATTTCAGCCACGCCTGCATCGCTCAAGACTTTAAAGATTCAGCTGTTCATGATCAATGATGCCCTGAATCAGGCAATTGAAATCGCTGACAAGCTTGAATCTGATATAATAAAAAAATAACTTCCATATTACACCAGGCCGGATTCCAGAGTTTTTTTACGAAGCAGATGGTCTGCAAGAACAATTGCAATCATGGCCTCGCAAACTTTATTGATTCTTGGAATGGCACTTATATCATGTCTGCCTTTTGTGGAAATTTCACATGGGCTGCCCTTCTCATCAATGGTTTGCTGAAGTTTTGAAATTGAGGGTATCGGCTTGACATGAGCCCTTGCCAGAATTTCATCCCCGTTCGAGATTCCGGCAAGGATACCTCCTGCATTATTTGTAAGAAAACCTGTGGGAGTGATTTGATCATTATTTTCAAACCCGGTCATTCCAGGAGCATTGATCCCTGCCCCTATTTCCACTGCCTTGACTGCTCCTATACTCATAAGCCCTTTTGCAATATCTGCATCAAGCTTGTCAAATACAGGGTCCCCAAGGCCTGGAGGTACGTTTTCCGCCCTGATTTCAACGATTCCTCCCAGAGAATCACCCTGTTTTTTCACGGCCCTGATTCTGGAAATCATCTCAGCAGCAGCCTGAGGATCGGGGCATTGCAGTTCATTGGTTTCCTTAAGTGAAAGATCCTGTGTCTGTTCTGCCCTTATTCCTCCAAGTTCAAGTGTAAAACTTGTAATTTTTATATCCCGGCCATCAAGAACCGCCTGGGCAACTGCTCCTGCAGCCACTCTTGCTGCCGTTTCTCTTGCAGAGGCTCTGCCTCCTCCTCTGTAATCCCTTATTCCATATCTTGCCTGATAGGTAAAATCCCCGTGTCCCGGCCTGTAAAGATGCGCAATTGATTCGTAGGAACCTGATTTTGCATCCTTGTTTTCAATAAAAATCATCAGGGGAGTTCCGGTGGTTTTACCCTTGAAAACACCTGAAATTATAAGTGGCCTGTCAGGTTCTTTTCGTTTAGTGCCTGCCGTGCCGGACCCGGGTTTTCTCCTGTCAAGATGTTTTTGAATGAATGCCTCGTCAATGGATATTCCCGGCGGGCATCCCTGGATAATTACCCCTGACCCTCTGCCGTGTGATTCACCGAAAGTGGTGATCTGAAACGCTTTTCCAAATGTACTGCCTGACATTATTCAAGCCTCCTGATAATCATGGTGACAACCTGTTCTGGTGAATAATCCTTCACAGAAATTTTGATATCTGCGGTTTTTTTGTACAATGACCGCCTTTGGGATAAAATGGTTAAAATTTCATCTGAAATACTGGAATTTTCTTTCAGATTCGGCCGTGAATCACGGGTTGCAGGATCTGATGCCATGCGCTGTGCTATTGTTTCAGGATCAGCATCAAGCCAGATACATTTGCCGTATTCGTTGATAAAACTTCTGTTGTCCGGATCAAGCACTGTTCCGCCTCCGGTCGCAACAACCATATCGTCCATGCAGTTCTGAATGGAAAAAAGAGCCTTTTTTTCCAGTTCCCTGAACTTTCCCCATCCTGACAATTCAACAATCTGCTGTATGGTCATCCCTGCATCTTTGCATATATACTGGTCAGTATCCATAAATTCAGATCCAAGACGCCTGGCAAGCATTCTGCCCACCGTTGTCTTACCTGTGCATCTGTATCCGATCAAAAAAATTTTCATGATTATTCAAGCCCGTCAAAAACTTTCCAATACTCAGGAAAGGATTTTTCAACACAGGTTTCATTTTGAATTATGATACCCGGAACCTTAAGCCCGGCAATGGAAAAGGCCATGGCAATCCTGTGGTCATTAAATGTTTCAATTTCCGCGGGGCCGGCGGGTTTTCCTCCATGAATCTCAATCCAGTCCTGTCCCTGGGTGGTCCTGATACCAATTTTTTCAAGCTGAGAACACACAGCCTCAATCCTGTCACATTCCTTTTCCCGCAAATGGCCAATATTGAAAATTCTTGTCTTCCCTTCTGCAAATGCCGCTGCAACAGCAATGGCAGGCACGGCATCCGGAGTGCCTGACATGTCAGCCTCAATGCAGGACAACCTGTCGGGTCCACATACTCCTATTGAGTTGTTTTTCATTTCTATCCTGCATCCCATCTTTTCCAGGATATTGATTTGTTCAAGATCTCCCTGCAGGGAATCTGAATTTATGTTTTCCACCCGTATCATGGATCCTGAAACCGCACCAGCAGCCCAGAAATAGCCGGCATTGGACAGATCCGGCTCCACATAAAAATTTCCGGCAATATATGCCTGATTGCCCGGCACATGGAAGGTAAGTTGATCTTTTTTAAATACCCTGACATTAAAACGTTTCATAATATCCATAGTCAGGTCAATATAAGGCGATGACACAGGAAAAGAATCAAGTTGTATTTCAAGGCCGTTTTTCAGCACAGGCCCCATCATCATAAGAGAGGACAGATATTGACTGGTTCTGGAACAATCAAGATTTACCTGTCCCCCTTTTATCTTTGCAGGCTTTATATGCACAGGCGGAGTTCCGGCAGGAGTGTCTGACCACGCCTTTATTCCCAGTGAATTTAAGGCATCAATCAGTTCCATCATGGGACGCTCGCACATGCGCTCATTGCCGGTCAGGGTATAGGTTCCTGATCCAAGGGCTGCAACCCCGGCAAGAAGACGCATGGAAGTACCTGAATTGCCAAGATATATATCTTCTTTTACCTCCTTTGGGTTGCCTGCAAAACCTGAAACGCGGAAACATGAATTTTCCTTTTTTTCAATACATGCTCCCATAAGCTCAAGTGTTTTCATGGTAAAACCTATGTCTTCGCTTTCAAGAAGATTATGGATTTCTGATACTCCATCACAAAGGCAGGCGCATATCAGCATTCTGTGTGAAATGCTTTTTGATCCCGGAACAATAACATTCTGATCCTTAAGTTTCCTTGCTTTTATTAATTTCACCCTGATCATTTCCTCCTGGTCATTATATTTTTCACGGATTCCATATCAGGCAGCATGCCTGTCCACAACCTGAATTGTTCTGCTGCCTGGTGTATAAACATGGCTGTTCCGTCAATGGTCATGCATCCTTTTTTCCGCGCATGTGTTAAAAGCATGGTATTTTCAGGTGTATATACAATGTCCATTACAATCATGCCCGGCCGGATAAATTCAGGCGGAAACGGGCAGCATTCAATATCAGGAGTCATGCCTACACTTGTGGCATTGATGAGAATCTCAGGAAAAATCCCGGACAAAGCGCCCATGTCATCCATGGCAATGAAATCGGCATTGTATTTCCTGGCAAGTTTAACACCCCGTTTCGTGCTCCTGTTGACAATAACAAGTTTTCCGCCTTGGGCATGAATACCGTGGGCAATGGCGTGGGCTGCCCCCCCTGCCCCTATGACACACACCTTTTTATTTTTTATCCCTGTTGATTTCAGGGGATTAACACCAGCATTGCAATCGGTGTTAAAACCTTCAAGTTTTCCGTTATGGTTCACAATAGTGTTAACTGCTCCTATTTTTAGTGCATCATCATCAATATGATCAAGAAATTCCATGATGGATTCCTTGAAAGGTATGGTGACAGAAGCCCCTTTAATTCCGAGGTGTTTCATGGCCTGAACCCCATGTTCAATATCCTTGATCTCAAAAGCCAGGTAAACAGCATTCATGGAATTTGCCGCAAACCAGGCATTATGAATCTCCGGGCTCCTTGAATGCAAAACAGGATTGCCGAAAATGCAGTATAATTCAGTTGTACTGTTGATCATGAGCCTGATTTCACCTCCCCAAAAACAGGATATGAACCAAGTACCTTGAGAAACAGGGATAATTCACGTATCTTATCAATTGTGTCTGACATGATCCTGTCATTTATATGGCCTTCAATATCCATGAAAAAATAATAGCTCCAGTTATGATGACGTGTCGGCCTTGATTCAAGTTTCAGCATGTTGAGCCCTGCGCTGTCAATCGGGCGAAGTGCCTTGAACAGGGCTCCTGGCACATGTGAAGTTTCAAACATGACCGAGGTTTTGTCCTTTCCTGTCGGTTCAGGCATTTCATTGCCTATGACAAGAAACCGCGTTATATTGCCTGAATAATCCTCGATTTTTGTTTCCACAATCTGAAGCCCGTAGATATGAGCTGCCTGACGATGGGCAACTGCCGCAATTGTGCTGTCTTCAGAAGCCATAATCACAGCTTTTGAACTTGTTGGGGTTTCAATTATCTTTGCATCGGCAAAATTTTTTTCAATAAAATATTTACATTGATCAAGGGCTTGGGGATGCCCGCATATTGTCCTGATATCACAGGATTTTCCTGTTCTGGATAAGAGATCACGGCAAACAGGCTCGTAATGTTCCGCACATATGGTTACATCAAAATCCGCAAAAAGATCCAGGGTATGGGTTACAGCACCTTCAATGGAATTTTCCACGGGTATGACTCCAAAACGGGCCCTGCCCTTTTCCACATCCCTGAATACTTCATAAATGGCAGGCCTGGATATGAACTTTCCTGAATGTTTAAAATGATTAAGTGCTGCAACATGGGCATATCCTGCTCTGGGCCCTGAAAATGATATATATGCGGGTTTCTGAATTTCACGGGTTGCTGTTATGATCACATTGAAAAAATATCTTAAAAGTTCATCATCTGCAGGGCCTTTGTTCATCCTGGACAAATTTTCAAGGATATTTTTTTCCCTTTCCCTGTCAAGAACCCCGGTTCCGCTCTCAGCCTTGATCCTGCCTACCTTTTTACCTATTTCAAGGCGCTGATTGATGAGATCCAGGATTTTTGAATCAATATTGTCAATCTGTTTTCTGAATCTGTGTAAATGATCTGGCTTGTTTTTCATCTGACCTGTACCGCATTTTCAATAATTTAATAAAAAAAGCCGCATCAGTTTTTATCTGCTGCGGCTCTGAATGTATTTTGACTTAAGGGATAACAATCTCACCACAGACTCTGGAAAAGTCTGAAAAAATACCTGAAAAATATAAAAAATATACCTGTGGTTATCATTGCTGCCTTTTGTTTTTCCCCATGTGTAATTTAAAGGACACTACCCATAAATCAGCAGATATGTCAAGACAATTAAATGAATTTTTTAAAAAGAATCATTGATTTCTGATAAAAATAAAACTCTGAATTCTGTTGCCATCCATTTCTTTTACTATGATTTTCCATTTATCTATGATTATAAATTCTCCTGGTGCAGGAATCTTGCCTATCTGTTCCAGAAAAAAACCGGAAAAAGTATCATAGGTGGCAGATTCAGGAATTTGTATTTCTATTTCCCTGTTCAGGTCATCAATGTCAATTTTTCCTGCCACCAGCCATTTATTAGGTTTGAGCCTTACAATGTCAGGGCTCATTCTGTCTGTTTCATCACTTATGTCGCCTATGATTTCCTCAACCACATCTTCAAGTGTGACAATTCCTGAAACACCTCCGTGTTCATCCACTACAACGGCAATATGATTTTTTTTCTGTTTAAAATCCTGGAGAAGAGAATCAAGTTTTTTGGATTCAGGGACAAAAAACGGCTTTTTCATGATTTTTCTGGCATCAAGGCTGACATTGCCTTCATCCCTGCATGCCCTTTGAAAATTGGCAAACAGATCCTTTACATGCAAAATACCTATGACATTGTCAATTGTATCCTCAATTACGGGAATTCTTGAATATCCGGTTTCAATTATCCTGCCCAGATCCATATCCTGAGATACATCTATCACAAACATGTCTGCTCTGGGCGTCATGATTTCAGAACATGAAGTATCATCAAACTCAAAAATATTGGTGATAAATTCCTTTTCCTCTTCTTTTATTTCACCTTCTTCCTCCACAACTTCAACCATTGTCATAAGCTCGTCTTCAGTTACAGTATCATGGGCTGAATCCGTACCTCCATGCAGCCTTGGAATGAAATTCAATATAAAAATAAGGGGGAAAAATAATTTTGAAAACCAGAAAAGAGGGTAAATAACAGCCCTTGCAACCATGATATTATTATGGTTTGCAAATGATTTGGGAAAAATCTCACCAAAAATAAGTATCAGCAGAGTCATGGCGCCTGTGGCAATTCCAACTGCATTGGATCTGAACATGGAGATGGCAATGGAGGTGGCAATGGCAGAAGCCCCGATATTCACCAGATTGTTGCCGATCAGAATTGTTGTCAGAAGAGTATGGGAATCCTCCTTCATTTTAAGAATCAAATTCCCTGTTTTTGAACCGTCCTTTGCAATATGAAGCGCTTTGACCTTGCTGATGGAAAAAAGCGCAGTCTCGGAAGAAGAAAAAAATCCTGACAGAAAAAGGCATATAATCAATAAAGGCAGTTCATAATTTATCATGAAATCACTCTAATAATTTTCCTGTGGCCGTGTCAAATTATTTACCTTAAATCACAAAGCATATCAAGGCATATCCGCGCTGTTCTCGCAGGCGCGCCTTTCCTTCCAAGCAGGGTTCTGACCTGTTTCAGCTGAGTTTCACAATACAATAGATTATCCAGCATATTCAGTGCCTTTTTGCTGATTTTTTCCGGTGTGGCATCATATTGCAGCAATTCTGGCATTATCATACGCCCTGCAATCAGGTTGGCAAGACCGGCATATTTTACTCTGACTATCATTTTTGCGATCCTGTAGGAAAGATATGACATCCTGTATACAATGATCGTTGGCACGCAGCAAAGCGCAGCTTCCAGAGTAACGGTTCCGGAAGCTGCAATGACAAGGTCGGTTTTTTCAAAAATATGTTTTACCGGGCCTTTTTTGATTTCAAATATTTCACCTGATCCTGCGGAAGAGAAAATATTTTCAAAAAATTCGCCTGAAACAGAATCCGGCCTGGAAACAAGAAAACGCACCCCTGGTTTTTTTTCATTTATAAGAAAAGCTGCTTCCGCCATTATGCCAAGAAGATTCTTTATTTCGGATTTTCTGGAGCCCGGCAAAAGCCCTATTGTGACAGGAGGTTTTTTAGAACCTGACAGCAGTTTGCGTTCATGGGCATGCCTTGCTGCCACAGGTTCAGGGTATTCATCCATAAGAGGATTGCCAACATATGTGCATGGAATTTTTGCCTTGCGGTAAATTTTTTCCTCAAACGGCAGTATAAGTGCAGCATGATCCGTGTACCTGCGTATGGATTTGAGTCTTGATTTTTTCCATGCCCATACCTTTGGAGTGATATAATATAAAATTTTTACCGGATAATGGGTTTTTGCAAATTTTGCAGCCTTGAGATTAAAACCGGGATAATCCACAAGGATAATGAGATCAGGCCTGAATGAAGCAAGCTTTGCCCTGAACAGATCAAAGGCCTTTTTTATCTGCCTGAACTGCCCGATGACTTCTGTAAGGCCCATGACAGAAAGATTGTCAATATTATAAAAAAGCCTGACTCCCTGCCCTGCAAGCATGTCCCCTCCTATGCCTGAAAAGACAATTGAATTATCAAGGAGTTTAAGCTCTTTTACCAGGCGGGCCCCATGAAAATCTCCAGAAGGCTCTCCTGAAAGAATCATGACACGCTTCGGCACGATTACATCATTCATCACTGGCCTTTGTCGGTAAATCCAACTATTGAAATTTTATACTGATCTGCACGCTCAATCATTTGGCTGCGGTCAAACACAATGGATCTGCCTGCTTCCACCACAAGCACACCAGCACCGGATCTGTGCATGATTTCAATGGTTTCAGTTCCAGAAGAAGGAAGATCAAAACGCTGATCCTGGGAGGGTTTCAGAACCTTGATCACAACAGGGCTGCTGCCGTGGGCCAGCCTTCCTCCTCTCAGTATGGTCTCGTCAGTCCCTTCAATTGCCTCCACGGCAAGAATGGTTCCATTGCTTATGACAATACATTGGCCTATATCAAGACTGCCTATTTTCTTGGCAATTTTCCAGCCCAGTTCGATATCTTTTTTTTCTGCCCTGTCAGGTTTGCGTTTTGTCCAGCAACCTTCAGGAGCAATGAGTTCCGGCAGAAGAAAAGTGGAAGGGAGAATTTTTATTCCTTCTTTTAAAAGCAGATCAGCAAATGAAGTCAGAATGGAATCATCATGGGTCAGCCCGCTTTTTGCAATAAAGGAAAGAGCTTTGAAATCGGGGCGTATATCTTTAAAAATATTGGTCTTGCTTATATTTCCAAGCATGACCGCCTGATCAATACCGTGTTTTTTAAAAAACCTGATCAGTTTTGAAATCTGCCCGAGATACAGCCATTCCATGCATTCCACATAATTGGAAAGGTTTTTGTCGGTCTCATTCTTAAAACCGGCAGCACAGACCTGATATCCCCTGGTGGCAGCTTTCTGTGAAAACATGACAGGGAACTGGCCCCCGCCTGCAATCAATCCGATTTTCATTTTATTTTTTATCTGGTAACACCCCTATTGGAATTTAAAATGAATTGTGTGAATTTTTTGACTTCCGGGATCTGTTCAACCTCTGCCCTGACTCTTTCAGAAGCCTGTTTCACGGTCAGACCTATCCTGAAAAATATGCGATAGGTTTTTTTAAGCTCATGCAGGGTTGATTTGGAAAATTTATGGCGTTTAAGCCCCACATTGTTAAGGCCGTGAAGTGTAGCCCTGTCTCCTGCTGCAATCACATAGGGAGGAATATCCTTTACAACGGCTGATTTACCGCCAATATAAGCGAAATCTCCAATCTGAACAAATTGATGTATTGCCACAAGCCCCCCTACAGTCACATTGTCTCCCAGAATAATATGACCTGCAAGGGTGGAATTGTTTGCAAGTATTACCCTTCGACCTGTTCTGCAGTCATGTGCAATATGGGTATATGCCATAAGATAGTTCTCTTCACCCACCTCTGTTATGCCGCCACCGTTTTCCGTACCTCTGTTGATGGTCACAAATTCACGGATAATTGTACCCCGGCCGATTTTAAGATAGGATTTTTCACCGTGAAATTTCAGGTCCTGGGGAGCCCCGCCAATGGATGCGTATTGAAATATCTGGCAGTCTTCGCCAATTGTAACATACTGGTCAATGGTGGTATAAGGGCCTATGGTGGTACCTGATCCGATGCGTACATCAGGGCTTATTATGGCATACGGGCCTATTGTAACATTTGAATCAATTTCTGCGCGTGAATCAATTATAGCTGTTGGGTGGATCATTCCTGGTTCCTTGATTTTAATACAGATTCCATATTTTTTAATTGTTTTTCAAGCTTTATCAGCTTCTTTCTCATCTCAGGCAGGCCCGGCATAATGGCAGCCATTTTCCGCCAGGTCGTGTGCGGCATGTGCGGAGAACCTGATACAACCTGATTTTCATCAACACTTGCATGTACTCCGGCACGCGGGCCCACAATGGTTCCATTGCCAATTGAGATATGCCCTGTAATGCCTGCCTGACCTGCAATTATAACATTTCTGCCTATGGTGGTGCTGCCTGCAATTCCCACCTGTGCAACAATCAGGGTATTGTCACCGATTTTCACATTATGTGCAATGTGAACAAGATTGTCGGTTTTGACTGAATTACCGATTATTGTTTTTCCAAGCGTACCCCGGTCAATTGTATTGCAGGCCCCTATTTCAACATCATCACCTATTTCAACAAAACCCTTGTGTACCAGTTTTTCATGCCTGCCGGAATTCTGCGCAAATCCATATCCGTCAGAGCCCACAACAGTGCCGGAATGAATGAGCACCCGGTTTCCAATTACGGTTTTTTCCATGATGGTGACATTGGGCTTAATGAGCACATCATCCCCCAGGACAACATCGTCTCCTATATAGGAACCAGGCATTATATGCACATTGTTGCCTGCTTTTACATTGTCGCCTATATGCACTCCCGACTCAATCAGAATATTTTCCCCCAGGGTGACACACGATCCGATAACCGCAGAAGCATGGATACCAGGGATATATTTTTTGTCAGGGCAGAACATGGCAACCATCCTGAAAAAAGCAATTTTCGGATTCCCGGTTTTCAGAAGGGCGGTTTTGCCAAGGCTGTCAGAGCTGATTTCAAAGGAATCAGGAACAATAATGGCACCTGCACGGGATTCAGTGATTTCAGCCAGAAATCGCGGTTCAACAGCAAAGGTCAGATCATGGGGGCCTGCCTCGTCAAAGGGAGAAACCCCTGTGATTTCATTGGTACAATTTCCTTTGACCCTGGCTTTAATCAGGGTGGCAATTTCCTCAATGGATAATTTCATGTACAATTATTTTTTGGTTTTTGATATCTGAAGATTATAGGTCTTAATAATTTTATCTGTAATGTCAATCCGGTCTGGGTGATAAATTACCCCTGCACTCTGCTGCTCAAGGATAAGAAGATAACCTTCCTGCTTGCCTATCTGATTTATAATCTGAAATACGGCTTTTTTGATTTTATTGATTTCACTTACTTCAAGGCGTTTGAATTCTTTGGCAAAATCCTCCTGCATTCTTTTAAAATCATTGACTCTTATTCTGAAATCCCTTTGTTTTTCCTTCTGTTTTTCAGGGCTTAAAACAAGAGCTTCTCTTTCGAAATTTTTCTGCATTTCATCAATTTTCTTTTTTTCAGCCTTTAATTTCTGCTGAAGCTCCTTGCCCCGCGCCCTTACCCGTTTCTGACTGAGCTTGCCTGCACTTGATTCCGTCAACACTTTCTGGAAACTGAACACTCCGATTTTAGCGGTTTCAGCACAGATAGCCATGGGCACAAAGGTGAAAACAAACAAAACCGCAATTGAAATTATGAAAGTTTTTTTCATTGAATCCTCCAAATCTTTTTTTTAAAAGAATGCGCCGACGGAAAATTCAAACTGCCCGTCACCGCTGCTTTTCACATCTTTACCGTCAATAACCCACCCATATTCTATACGTATGGGCCCGACAGGCGAGTTCCATCTTATACCGGTTCCAAAGCTTGAAAACTGATCTCCAAGATCAATATTTTCACTGGTTCTGTAAACATCGCCGCGATCATAAAAGAAAACCCAGGCAACCTTGTATTCCTCAGTAAACGGAAAGGTCACTTCAGCATTGAACTGGGTATATTTTTCTCCTCCCCTGTCCTTAACATCTCCCGGCCTTTTACCGCTGATGTCGTATTTGTCAAATCCCCTTATGGAATTTATGCCTCCAAGGTAAAAGCGTACATAATCAATATTGATATTGCTGTTACTCCTGTCATCCAGATATCCTGCTTCAGCATGCAGGATTCCCGTGAATTTCCAGAAAAGGGGAAATACAAATCCTGATTCCCACAGGTATTTTGTATAATCAATATCACCACCCAGCCATTCTCCTGCATATTCAACTGAAAATTTGTGCATCATTCCCTCGGTTGGCAGGAAAAAATCATCTCTGGAATCATATTTTATGTAAGGCCTTATACTGCTGGTCAGAAACGAGCCTGGTGTCATGTTGGTAAAGCTGGGCTGAACATTGGTTATTTTAAAATCCTCAATATTGTACCGTGCACCGACCCTGGTATATTCAAACAGCCTGTATCCCAGTCTCAGGCTCATACCAAGCGCTTCTTTGTCATAATAATCATATTCCTTGTCTTCTTTATACAGGTCTATTCCGCCTGAAACAGGAGTGTCATTGATATAGGGCTCAAAAAAGCTGATATTGTATAAAAGATCTGTGTGGGAAATTTTTGTGGAAAATTTCAGATTCTGGCCCCTTCCAAAAAGGTTTCTTTCTTCAACCGAACCTGACAGAAACCCCCCGTCCTCACTGCTGAATCCGCCTCCAAGGGAAAGGCTGCCGGTTTGTTTTTCCTCAACCTAGACATCAAGATCCATTTCATTGGGTTTTGAGGTTTTAACCGGTTTGATTTCAATATTGGAAAAATAGTTCAGCCTGTTCAGGTTTTTATATGATTTTTGAATATTTTCCTTGCTGTACAGATCCTGTTCAACAATTTTAATCTCTCTTCTGATCACCTTATCACGGGTTTTTAAATTACCGCTTATATTAACCCGGTTAAAATGGACAGGATCCCCTTTTTTAATGAAATAGGTGATAACCATGTTCTTTTTGGTTTCATCCTTTTTTACCAGAGGTGTAACATTGACGTTTGCAAACCCCCTATTGGAATAAATATCTGAAATTGACAGAATATCCTTTCTTATGTTCTTTCGGTTGTAAAGTTTGTCTGCTTTGGATTTAAGTATCTCAAACAGCTCTTTTTCCGGTACTATGAGGTCACCTGTAATATTTATTTTTTTGACTTTATATTGCGGACCTTCATCAATTTTAAAATGAATTGATATGGATTTTTCACCAATATCAATAATCGGATCTGAAACCTTTGCATCAATGAATCCATTGTTTTTATACAGGGATTCAATCCTCACGGCATCGTTCTTGGCCTCGGTTTCATTGAGATCTCCGGAATTGGTTATAAAGGAGAAAAAACCTTTTTCAGAGATTTCCATGACCTTTTTGATTTTTTTATCTGAAAAATAATGATTGCCTTCAAAGGTGATTTTTTCAACCTTAAGCTTGTTTCCTTCCTTGATTCTGAAAATTATGTCCGCCTGTGAATGCTCCAGAGGTTTAATCTCATACTTAATGGAACAATTATGATAATTTTTCTCTGTATACATGGCACGGATTCTGTCAACATCTGAATTAAGTGTATGAATATTTAAAATTGATCCGGTTCTTGTGGCAATTATGTCATCAATTTCCTTGTCCTTGTAAATTGAATTACCCTTGAACCTGACTTTTCTCACACTGGGTTTTTCAGATACTCTGAAAACAAGCTTAACCCCGTTGTCAAGGGATTGTTTTTCAACAACAATATCATCGAAATATCCCATATCATAAATATTTCTAAGATCCTTTGAAATGGCATCAGGATTGATGATATCACCTGGCTTTGTTTTGATGATTCTCTGGATTGCGTCGGATTCGACCCTTTTATTCCCAGTGATCACAATATCTGTGATTATTTTTTTATGATAAATTTCAGCAATAATATCTTTGTCAAGGCGCTCCACCGCTGACAGCAGATTTTCCAGGGCTTCGGCACTGGCAGACAGGGTAATGGTTCTTTGTTCATCATAGACATTGATCAGGGTTGACTCTATGCTTAGGGCTTTTCCCACAATAAAAATGGAACCTGTCAGAATATAATCTGTTCCCGATTTAATGCCAAGTTCACGGAACCTGTCAAAATCCCAGTTATCTGCATTCCGGTCTTTATCAAGAAAACTGGTCGCAATACCCTCTTTTTTGAGTTTCTCAAGGATCATGCGGGTAATTTTAGATTGTATTTCCGGGCTGGGATGCTCTGCCTCAAGGGAAAAAGGAATAATGCCCAGTTTAATTCCTGCCGCTGCAGACACATCAGCGCAGTGCATCATTAATAAGAACATTACAGCAGATATACCAATCAGTCCTAACATAAATTTTTTCATAATTTTATCCTGAAATTTTTTCAAACCAGTCATACCGGGATAATTTTTCCATCCATCAAACTAACATTTTTTTCCATTTTACCTGCAAGATCATTGTTATGTGTAACCACAATGACTGTCATGCCGAGCTCTTTGTTCAGTTCATTAATCAGTTCATGAACACTGCGGCTGCTTTTCTGATCAAGGTTACCGGTCGGCTCATCAGCAAGCAATACCTCAGGATTCATCACAAGGGCCCTTGCAAGGGCAACTCTCTGCTGTTCACCTCCTGAAAGGTCTTCTGCCCTGTGAAACACTCTGTTGCCAAGCCCTACTCTTTCAAGCACATTTAACCCGGCTTTTTCAATAGTTTTTTTATTTTTACGGGCGATAAGTCCCGGCACCATGACATTTTCAAGGGCAGTCAGCCCCTGAATAAGGTAATGGAACTGGAAAACAAAACCAATTTTCCTGTTTCTGAATTCCGCAATTTTTTCATCGTTCCAGGACAGAATATCCTTATTCCTGAAAAAAACCCTGCCTTTATCCGGCCTGTCAAGTGTTCCTATAATGTTCAGCAAAGTGGACTTTCCAATACCTGATGCACCTGTGATTGCAATGGTTTCACCCTTGAAAATATCAAAACAAGCCTGTTTGAGAATTTCTATTTTTGACATTTTTGAATAAAAACATTTACAGACCGATTGAAGTGATATGACAGGGTCAGATGATCTATCCATATCTCAAGGCCTCGGCAGGATCCATTTTTGACGCTTTATATGATGGATACAGAGTTGATATGAAACATATTGCAAGGGCACTTGCTGCTATGACTGCAACATCAGGATAATCAAGCTGAACAGGCAAAGTGGCAAAAGGATAGGCATCCGGAAGATGAATAAAGTCATATTTTTTCAGGATAAAACACAAACCAACACCGGCAGCCGTACCTATGACAGTTCCGAAACTGCCAATAATCATGCCCTTGTACATGAAAATCTTTCTTATGGCTCTGTTGGTTGCTCCCATCGCCTTTAAGACTGCAATATCCCTGGTTTTTTCCATAACCATCATAATCAGGGCGCTTGCTATATTAAAGGCAGCCACAAGAATAATAAGGGTCAAAATGATGAACATTGCGGTTTTTTCAAGCTTCAGTGCCGCAAACAGGCTTTTGTTTATCTGCATCCAGTCCCTCATGTAAAAAGAGGCGGAAAGCAGTGGCGCAATATCAGTTTCAATTGATCTGACATTAAAAACATTGTTTATCCACACTCCAATGGCTGAAATCTTGTTTTTTGCACCTGAAAGTATCTGTGCCTGCTGAAGGTCAACATAGGCAAGCGCAGAATCATATTCATTCATGCCTGAGCTGAAAGTGCCTGCAACAACAAACCGCTTCATTGTTGGAATCTGACCCATTGGAGAAATGATGCTGTGGGGAGACATCAAAATAACCTTGTCTCCCTTTATAACCCCGATGGAATTTGCAAGTTCTCTGCCCAGAATGATTCCCGGAAGTCCGGAATTCAAAGCATTGATACCAAGGGCGTTTTTCAGTCCCGGTGTATCAAAGCCGTTTACCAGGCCTGAGCCGTTCTCAGGATCAATACCTCTGACCATTACTCCTGAAAATGATCTTGAAGACCTGATCATGGCCTGTGCAAACAATACAGGAGAAACTGCCCTTATTTTTTTGTTTTTCTTCAGTTTTTCCAGGACAGGAAGATAATTGCCAAATTTACCTGAATAATTCATGACAAGGATATGGGGTTCCAGTCCCAGAATTTTCTGCCTGAAATCAGTTTCCGCCCCGTTCATTACCGCTATGACAACAACAAGGGCCATAACACCTATGATAACTCCTGCCACGGCAAGAAGCGTGATAAGAGAAATAAAGCCTTCCTTGCGCTTTGCTCTCAGGTATTTACCTGCTATGAAAAATTCAAAATTCATCAATCAGGAATTTTTCTTCATATGCGGGAAAAGTATAACTTCTCTGATGGAGGCAGAATCAGTCAGCAGCATTACAAGCCGGTCAATGCCTATGCCTTCGCCTGCCGTGGGAGGCATTCCATATTCCAGTGCTTCAACATATTCGGCATCCATTATATGAGCCTCTGAATTTCCCTCATCTCTCTGCCTTACCTGCATCAGAAACCTGTTATATTGATCTTCAGGATCATTGATTTCAGAAAATCCATTGGCTATTTCTCTTCCTGCGATAAAAAGTTCAAACCTGTCCGTAAGTTCAGGGTCTGTATCGCTTTTCCTGGACAAAGGAGATACTTCAACAGGATACCCAGTAATAAAAGTGGGCTGGATCAGCTCAGGCTCAACCAGAATATCAAACAGTTTGGTAAGAATTTTTCCATGACGGTCCTTTTTTGTAATCTGAATATTTCTGGTTTCAGCAAATTCAAGAAGAGCCTCTGTATTCTGGATAATTCCAGGTTCAATGCCGCCGATCTCAACAAGGGAGTCAATCATTGCAATTTTTTTCCATCCCCTTGAAAAATCAATCATATTTCCCTGATATTCAATTTTTGGCGACCCTGCAATCTTTGTTACAATTGTTTCAAACATTTCTTCGGTAAGCTCCATCAGATCCCTGTAATCTGCATATGCCTGATAAAACTCAACCATTGTGAATTCAGGGTTATGGCGTGTTGAAACTCCTTCATTGCGAAAATTGCGATTGATTTCAAAAATTCTCTCAAATCCGCCCACAACCAGCCTTTTTAAATATAATTCAGGTGCAATGCGCAAAAAAAGTTCCATGCCAAGGGCATTGTGCCAGGTCTTGAAGGGAGTTGCTTCAGCTCCTCCGGCAAGAGGCTGCATCATGGGCGTTTCCACTTCCATAAATCCTTTTTCAGTGAAAAATTCCCTCATGGCAGCCACAATTGCACTCCGTTTGATAAAAATCTGCCTGGTTTTTTCATTCATGATAAGATCAAGATAACGCTGGCGATAGCGTTTTTCAGGATCTTTAATTCCATGAAATTTTTCAGGAAGAGGCCGTACAGCCTTGGAAAGAAGCCTGAACTGGTCTGCAAGAAGTGTCCACTCGCCTGTTCTGGTCTGAAAAACAGGGCCTGTTACTCCAATGAAGTCTCCAATATCAAGTTTTTTGAAAAGGGAATAGGTCTCGTCGCCAACCCTGTTTTTCTGAATATAAACCTGAATCTGACCTGACCTGTCCTTAAACCGGACAAATGAGGATTTCCCCATTTTGTTGATGGCCATCATTCTGCCGGCAATGGAAAATTTCCTGCCGTTTTCCCACAGTGTATCGGGTTTTCCCTCAATGATTTTTCTCAGTTCATCAATGGAACAGGAAGGTTTAAAATCATTTGGATAAAGATTTTCTCCCTTTTCCTTTAATTCATTGATTTTTTCTTTTCTGAGCTTTAAAAGTCTGCCTTCCTTGTCCATAATTTCTTTACCTTAATTTATGATATCTGCAACCAAGCAGGAGATTTAATGTTTACAACCACAAAACATGAATAAATAGCCTAGTTTTGCTGAAATTGTCAAGATTTCTTATGGGTTTTTACATGATGCTCATTGAAAATGACGGTAAAAACTGTCCCGTTTCCAGGCTGGGATTCAAAATCAATCATTCCGCTGTAGGCATCTATCAGCCTGTGGATAATTGAAAGCCCAAGGCCTGTTCCGTCAGGTTTGGTGGTATAAAAGGGGTCAAAGATGTGCCTGGCCTGTTCCTGTGAAATCCCCGTGCCAGTATCCTCAACAACAAGATAGACACGATTGCTTTTTGACGGTTTAAGATTGATCCTTATAATGCCTTTTCCTTTGATTGCCTGGGCTGCATTATTGAGAAGATTCCACAGAATCTGCTTCAGATGGGCAGGATCAATAAAAATACAGGTATCTGTATCAAGTTTTAAACTGAATTTAATTTCTCTGTTCAGGTCAGGGTCCTTTGAAAAAAGCTCCACAACCTCTTCAATAACCCCGGCAGGATTCACAGGGCAGGCATTGTCAATTTTCGGTTTTGCAAACACACTGATATCATTGACAATATTTTTAAGACGCGAGGTTTCCCGCAATATGATCTGCATGAGTTTATCCTCATATGAACCAGCAGCTACATCTTCCTGAAGCAATTGAATGGACCCGGATAAAGAAGCCAGAGGATTTTTGATTTCATGGGCAATGCCTGAAATCATTTCATCCATGGCAGCCATTTTTTCAACCCTTTTAAGATGTTCCTGGGCAATTTTCAATTCCTGCCTTGCGCCTTTTAGCTGTAAAGCAAGAATACCGCTTAGGAATGCAACGGCAAAACAGGCAAGAATCAGCAGGATAATCCTGTAGACAATCTGAGTTTCATCCATGGTGGCAGAAAGGTAAAAATCCCCTGAAAAGGGTGTAATTATTTTATAATATTCAAGTTCAATCAATATACCGTATTGAATACATGCAATTGCCGCAATAATTAGGCTTCCCTTTTGAAGCAGCAACATGGAGGTATAAATAATTACAACAAGATAAAGAAAGGTAAAAATACTGTCGTAGCTGCCTGTAACAAAAATAATGGCACTTACGGCAAAAGTGTCTGCAATTGTCTGAAAATATGCCAGAGTCACATATGAATGAAATTTATTCAGCCAAACCAGATAAATAATGGAAAAAACAAGTATGCATGCGGCAATATTATAAAGGGCCAGAAAAGGCTGTGAAAAAAAAGACAGGTTCTCCCGTGAGGAAAAAATAAGCCCTGAAACTATCAGAACACCTGCAAAAACAGCCCTTGACAGAATTACCCATCTCAGCTGGGCAACAAGATTATTGCCTTCTTTGATTCTGAGACGCTGCATGGAACTTAGGAAATTGCTCCTGCCATGGAAAAAATAGGCAGATACATGGAGATAACAAGGCCGCCCACGACAACACCCAGAAAAACAAGCATAAAGGGTTCTATCATGTCAGTCAGGTTTTTACTGCCTGATCCACTTCATCATCATAAAAATCAGCAATTTTTTCCATC
>CAYUOB010000043.1:2771-21289 GCA_964446145.1 uncultured Desulfobacula sp. | reverse complement strand
CTGTCCGCAAATTTGTTGCAGATTATGGTCTTATCATGAAAGAAGAGCCAAAATGCTTTAAAAACGATATGTTCAACCCTTCAATGGCAGGAGTGGTCGAGGCAGTAGTTGCTCCGCGCTCACAGATAGCAGGCCAGACAATCAAGGAGATAGGATTCCGTGAAACCTTCGGCATAAATGCCCTTGCCCTGCACCAGGACGGGATCACATATTACAGGGAACTTGCGGACAGACCTCTGAGGCCGGGAGACACTGTATTGATTCACGGAACATGGGCACAATTGCATACACTTCAGGATATACACCAGAACCTTATCATCATAACTCCGTATGAAAAGGAATTTCACAAACCTGAAAAAGCGAAATCCGCCCTGGCATGGTTCATGATCTCATTGTTTCTGATGATTCTTTCAAGTTTTTATTTTCAGAAACAGCCCTATAATCCCATTCCGCTTTCAGTGTGCCTCATGCTGGGGGCAGTGGGCATGGTTCTGTCACGTGTCATAACAATAAATGAAGCATATCATGCAGTGGACTGGCGAACAGTTTTCCTGCTTGCCGGCCTTATTCCCCTTGGAATGGCAGTTGACCAGACAGGAACAGCAGCGTGGATAGCAAAGGGCATAGTAACAGGCCTTGGAAATCTCATGTCTCCCCTGATGCTTCTGATAATACTGGGATGCCTCAGCTGTGCATTCACCATGGTGATATCAAATGTGGGAGCCTGTACCCTGCTGATACCGCTCGGTATTTCAATTGCCCACCAGATAGGTGTAAACCCCAGAGTTGCAGCCATTGTGGTCGGACTTGGAGTCTCAAATTCATTTCTGCTGCCGACGCACCAGGTAAATGCCCTTTACATGGGGCCGGGAGGATACAGATCAAAGGACTATGTCAGAATAGGGGGCTGCCTCTCCATAATATATATTGCCATACTTGTGTCCATGACATATTTCTTTTACCTGTGATTCAGGAGGCTGAAACCGGCTGTGACATATTTCAAACTTATACTGACTTCTTTGTTCTGGGGTGGTACATTTATTGCCGGCAAACTGGTTGCAGAAGGGGTTGATCCCTGCGCAGCCGCTTTTTTGAGATTTCTTGCCGCATCATTTTTTCTTATTCTTCTGACACTGAAGATGGAAGGAGGCCTTCCGCGCCTGGCCCTTTCACAGCTTGTCATGGTTTTTCTTCTGGGCCTTACAGGAATATTTGCATATAATATTCTTTTCTTTTACGGACTGCATTATATCAGAGCCAACCAGGCATCTTTGATCATTGCAACCAATCCCATCTTCATCACGCTATGTTCTGCAATTTTCTTCAGGGAACACCTGACCGCCCTGAAAATAACAGGGCTTCTGCTTTCAGTTGCCGAAGCCCTGATCGTCATTTCAGACGGGAGGGTCTCCACCCTCATGGCCCTGGGATTTGGAAAAGGAGAACTTCTTATTTTCGGGTGTGTGTTTTCATGGGTTGCATATTCCATTCTGGGCAAAAAAGCCATGAACGATTTATCGCCTGTGGCATCTGTCTGCTATTCATCCATTGCAGGCACTGTGCTGCTCTTTTTCCCTGCAGTGAGCCAGGGCATGTTTTCAGCCATTGGTTCATACTCCATGCCCGAGTGGGCAAGCCTGTTCTATCTTGGATTTTTCGGAACCGTACTGGGATTTTTCTGGTATTATGAAGGAATTCAGGACATAGGCCCTGTAAAGGCTGGAATTTTCATAAACCTTGTACCTGTAAGTGCTATCATCCTGTCGTTTTTCATTTTAAAAGAACCCCTGGGACTGTCCCTTGTCACAGGAGGCATCTGTGTAATCGCAGGAGTTTATCTGACCAATATAACAAATTTGCAAAAGGAGATATGACTTGTTCACAAAAGCCATTGTAAAAACCCCATGCACAAATTTCATCAAAGGGATTACAAGTGCATCGCTTGGAGAACCGGATCACAGACTTGCACTGAAACAGCATAAAGCCTATGTCAAAGCCCTGGAACAATGCGGCCTTGATGTAATTGTTCTTGATCCTGATGAAAATTTCCCTGATTCAGTTTTCATTGAGGATGTCTGCCTTATAACCCCGGAATGCGCTGTGATCACAAATCCCGGGCCAGCATCAAGGCGGGATGAGATTCTGGGCATTGACTCTGTTATTTCAGAAACAGGGCTTCCCGTTGAGAAAATCACAGATCCTGCCACCCTTGAAGCAGGAGATATCATGATGGCTGGCAAACGTTATTATGTGGGCATATCACAAAGAACAAACCCTGAAGGGGCATATCAGCTTGAATCAATACTGAAAAAATATGGATACTCTGTAATACAGGTTCCCCTTGAAAGTGTCCTTCATCTTAAAACAGGTATTTCATACCTTGAGAACAACAACCTGCTGGCATGCGGAGAATTTTTAACCAAACCTCAACTAGAGGGTTTCAACATCCTTGAAGTGGAAGCTGATGAATCATATGCTGCAAATTCAGTGTGGATAAACGGCAAAGTTCTGGTTCCGGAGGGGTTTTCAAAAACAGCCATGATGATAGAAAATGCAGGATATGAAGTTATTGAAGTGGATGTATCGGAGTTCAGAAAGCTTGACGGAGGCCTGAGCTGTCTTTCACTCAGGTTTTAAATATGGCCTGAAAACTGCTGAAAACAGCAATGCCGGGAGGTTTTTCATATTCCGCCCGGCATTTTGTATTTAAGTTCTAGTCTTCCTCAATTGTGATGGCGTCCTGCTCACATACTTCAACGCAGCTTTCACATCCCATGCATTCTTCCGCGTTTACAGCAACTGATTTTCCATTCTGGATTTCATAAACTTCCACAGGACATACATCTACACATTCTTCACAACCAATACATTTTGCTTCGTCAACAATAGGGTTAAATGCCATTTTAACAGCCTCCTTAAAAAATAATAATAAATTAACAGTATAAAATATTATAAACTCATTTTTTAATATATAAACTATATAAAAAACGCTTTTATAACATGTAATTAATTAAAATCAAGTTTTTTATGGCCTCAGACCTGCCAGACACACAATCACACCATGGCCTGACAGGTTAAAGGCAGTTTCAATCTTTTCACCTGAAAACCGTTTTACCTTTATAAATCCGGAGCTTTTGCAATTGTCCGCTATATGAGGCATTGCGGTTTCAGGATTCCCCTGCCTGTCCACGGCAGACACAAGGTACCGGATAAATTCAGCCTGCCAGTGTCTGCTGTTTTCACATTCATGTTCATGCACGTTTATTGAATCAATGTCAAGGGCATTTATGCTGTCAGTGCAAATAGAATCAAGATAATCAAAAACAGACCTGCTTGTTGTGACAAATACCGGGGTTTTGCCCGGCATGTTCAATTCTCCGCATGCAGCCATACATGCAGACCATGCATGTATGCGCCTGCCTGCCATCATTTCTCCTGGATCCCGTGTATACCCGGGCGCAGCACTGGTATGCGCCTGGCCTGAAACCCCGCGCAGTTCCCGGACAATTGTGTTTTCCTTTGCAGCAATTGCCAAAAGTTCCCGGTCAATTTTTTCATTCTGCTCATCACAGCAATGGGCTGTCTTTAAAAATAAAATATGGCGCATCATGGAAGAATCTGAAAAAGAATCCTGTTTTTTGCTCCCTGATCCCCTGAGCTGGGATTTAATGGCAAAAATATCCGAATCACTGGTAAAATAGGGATTGTCTTTCAGAAGCACCTTGAGATTTCTTTCGTTACCGCGGTGAATCTGTGCCCATTCAAGATATTGACGAAATACAGCCTCAGCCCCGGCAAGCTGCTCCTTGGAACAATGCACAGGCACAAGCCTGCCCTGTTCTGTCTGACTGCTTAATCTTTGTTCTCCGTCAAAATCACGGTTTAAGGACAGAAACTTGATTACAGGGAAAAAAGCCATGATTATTTCAAGACTTTCATCTGTAATATGGGTAAACGGGAAAAACAGAAAACTATAATTCATGGTTTTACCTTTTTGTCATGAACATCAACACCCAGATTCACAAGCCTGTCACGGAGCCTGTCTGCAAGTTCAAAATTTTTCTGTTCCCTTGCATGTTCACGTTCCCTGATCAGGTCTTCAATCTCACTGGAGTATCGGGTTGTTTTTTTCAGATCAAAAATTTTAAGCACTGAATCAATATCCTCAAAACAGCGCACTAGTTTTGCTGCATCATCACGGTTCAGGCTATTGCGGCTGATCAGCCGGTTAATGGTTTTGACATGGGCCAGAAGCGATGAAACAACTCCTGAAATTTTCAGGTCATCTTCCATGTAATGAAGAAAATCCTGACGTATATTGTATGCAAGCTGATCAACTTCGGAATATCCCTGCCCTCCTTTTATGGCATTCAAAGTAGCAAGACAGCGGTTTATCCTGTCCAGTGTATAACCGGCCTGGGTCAAAGCCCGTGCAGACAGCATCAAAGGTTTGCGGTAGTGATTGGAAATAAGCCAGAACCGTATGGTCTTAAGCTTCCACCCCTGTTCCCCAAGTTTATCCAGGGTCAGAGCCTTTATGTCCGGCACGCCCAGAGAGCCGTCATAGCGCACAGGATCACAGTGAAGCCAGTATTTTGCCAATGCAGCTTGTTTTGAGGCTTTTGCAATGGCAACCTCATTTTCATGATGGGGGAATACAAGTTCACGGCTGCCGGTCTGAATATCAAAATTTTCACCCAGGAACTTCATGGCAATGGCAGCGCATTGCAGATGAAGGGAAGGCCTCACGTTTCCCCATCTGGTCTTTATGCCTATTCCATGTTTAAGCTCTGAAAGCCGCACCCGCTTGAGCAGGGTAAAATCCTTTGGGTTGCGTTTTTCATATTCATCAAGGTCAACGGTTGCGCCCGGTTTGATTTTATCCAGGTTGATGCGGGCAAACTGCCCGTATTCAGGGAGGCTTGAAATATCAAAATACAGGGAATGAAGCTTTTCATATGCATGCTGACGGTCTGAAAGCTGCATGGCAAGTTCTGTCATTTCATCAAAATTTTCTGATACCAAAGGATATGCTTCTGCCTTTCTTATGCCGAGCTCTGCAAGGTCATTCCTGAAAGCCTGAATATGGGCACGGGTGAATTCAGCAAGGGTCTTACCTGCATCCTGCGCTCCCTGAATGGTTTTATCATCATAATCAGTTATATTGACCACATGATTCACATTTATGCCGTGGAACTCAATATACCTGACAAGAAGATCAGTAAAAACATATCGCCTGAACTGACCGGCATGCAGCCGTCTGTGTACGGTTGGCCCGCAAGTGTAAATTGAGACCTTGTCTTTTTCAAGGGGTTTGAAAACGGTTTTTTCCCTGGAAAACGTATTATACAAGGAAAGGGTAATGGGTTTTTCAACAGCAAAAAGATTGGTGGAAAGATAACGTTCCCCGCTGTCCGGAAAAATTACAACAATCACACCCTTTTCAATTCTTCTGGCTTCTTCAATGGCAGCAGCCATGGCAGCTCCGCTGCTCATGCCCACAAACAGGCCTTCTTTTATTGCCAGCATGCGTGCTGTGCTGAATGCTGTTTCATCGTCGATATTAATTTTTTCATCCAGTCTGGTTTTATCCATTATTTCAGGGGTATATGATTCCTTCATATTTTTCAGACCCTGAATTTTATGGCCCAGATAAGGTTCAGCACATACAATTTTTATATCGGGATTATATTCCTTCAGTCTCCTTGAAAGCCCCATGAGAGTGCCGCTTGTTCCGATGGAAGCCACAACACAGGTAACCCTGCCCTTTGTCTGCTCAATTATTTCAGGGCCTGTGGTCTCATAATGGGCACGCCAGTTCGCTTCATTATTATACTGGTCAGTGAGAAAATATTTATCGGGATTTTCCCTTGCAAGCCTGTAGGCCTCTTCAATGGCCCCGTCAGAGCCAAGATGACGCGGAGTCAGAATTATCTCTGCGCCCCTGGCCCTTAATATGCTTTTTCTTTCAGCACTTGCGTTTTCAGCCATGGTAAGGGCAAGTTTATATCCCTTTACAGCACAGATCATGGCAAGGCCTATTCCTGTATTGCCGCTTGTGGCCTCTATAACGGTCTTGTCACGGGTAAGCTCTCCGGATTTTTCAGCCTCATTTATCATATAAAGGGCAGCCCTGTCCTTGATGGAGCCTCCCGGATTCATGTATTCCAGTTTGGCAAGAATCCTCACACCTCTTACAGGGTTCATGTGAGCGATTTCCACAACAGGAGTACGGCCTATGCAGTCAATAACAGATAAACTCATTTTCTTTCACTGCCCTTTTCCCAGCTTGCAAACATGTATTCCTACTTGACTTTTAATGTATAAAATGGCTTTATACAGTAATTTTAACTGATGTGCAATTTTTTTACGGGAAACAGACATGGTCAGCGGTTTAAGACAGAAGCGCGGATTGGTGTTCACCATATCTGCCCTTTTTTATATTTTCATTGCAGGCAGTACAATTGCATACTGCACTGATCTGTCATCTGAAAATGCCAGAAATATTCCCTGGCATATTTCAGCCATGTCAGTCACCTTTGACACAAAACGCAAGCTTTATATAGCAGAAGACAATGTAATCATAACAGGCGGCAAAACAAGGCTTGAAGCTGATTATGCAGAATTTTCAAATAAAACCAAGGATGCCTTTGCCCAGGGCCATGTAATCCTCATATCAGGAGGAGATTCCATTTCATGCAATGCCATGAAAATCAACCTTGCAACCCAGACCGGTACAATCAGCAAAGGCACAATTTATATCCAGAAAAACAATTTCTATATAAACGGCGAAAATATCAGAAAAACCGGCAGGTTCACCTACAGCGCAGACAAGGGCTCCATTACTTCATGCCCCGGCAGTTCTCCGGACTGGAAAATAACAGGGCAAAATATCAAAGTAACCATTGAAGGTTACGGATTTGCACGCAATACTGTGCTGTGGGCCAGAAAACTTCCAGTGATCTACAGTCCCTTCCTTGTTTTTCCCGTTAAAACCAAACGCCAGACAGGGCTTCTATTCCCGAGAATTTCATCTTCCGACCGCAAGGGTTTCGAATATGAACAGCCCCTTTTTCTTGCTCTTTCCAGAAGCACGGATGCCACCCTTTATACGGATTATATGTCAGAACGCGGAACCAAGGCCGGTGCAGAATACCGCTATGTCCTGAACACAAACTCAAAAGGTGCGGTTTTCTTTGATTTTCTTGAAGACGCAAAAAAAGATGATGGCACAAGTGCAACCAAAAATTACGCCTTTGACTCAACCCCTGTGAGAACCAACACGGACAGATTCTGGTTCAGAATGAAACACGATCAGGAACTTCCGGACGGATTCAGGGCAAGGCTTGATATTGACGTGGCAAGCGATGAAGATTACCTGCAGGAATTCAGGGACGGGTTCACGGGATATGATGAAACCAAAAAATATTTTGAAAAACAATTTGGCCGCAGCATTGATGAATATGATGATACCACACGCAAAAATCAGCTTAGCATAACCAGGTCATGGGACAATTATTCATTCAGCCTTGATGCTCTTTGGTACGACAATATAAATGCAAGGCGCCAGAACACGGAAGATACCACTTTACAAACATTGCCAGGCATTGAATTTGATGCTTCAAGGCAGCAGCTTGGCTCAACAAAGCTTTTTTATTCATTTGACAGTGAATACCGTTCCTTTTACAGGCAGGATACAACCTCAACCCTGGTAAAAGGCCAGAGGGCAGATATCCACCCCAGAATATACCTGCCAATGAGGCTTGGACGCTATTTTTATTTTGAGCCCTATGCAGGTGCAAGACAGACTGTATGGCATACCAATTCATTTAAGGATATCAACGGTAACTCAGATGATCTGCGTACCAGGGAAATGTATGATATAGGCGGCAGCCTGTCCACAAAATTCATTAAAATATTTTCTCCTGATATGAAATTTGCAGACAAAATTCAGCACGAAATTATCCCGCAGATCGATTATTCATTTATTCCCAATATAATCCAGAATGACCTGCCCTCTTTTGATGAGCTTGACAGAATCGGGGAACAGAATCTTGTCACATGGTCCCTGACCAATTACTTCACAGCAAAAAAATCCTTTACAGATGCAAAGGGTAAAACCAGGGCGGGATACAAGCGTTTTGCCTATGCAAAGCTTTACCAGACCTATGACATAAGAAAAAAAAGGGACAATGCTTCAAGACCTTTTTCAGATATTTCCCTTGACCTGGAATTTACCCCGAACAACAGGCTGCTTTTTGAAACCGACCTTGCATGGTCTGCCTATGATACCCATTTTCACAAACTGAACGCCAGAGCTGAGCTGCATGACTCAAGGGGAGATTCAATACAGGCTGAATACCGTTATACAGCTGAGTCTTCCGAATCCCTGTACTCAAGGATTGATGTGGCTCTGACAGATGAGCTTACAACCTATTATTCCGTTGAAAAAAACCTGATGGAAGAAAAAACCATTGAAACCCAGGCGGGAATTGCCCTTAAAAAGTCCTGCTGGACACTCAGACTGTTTGCTTCCAGGGCAGGTGGCGAACAGACCATAGCTTTTCTCATCAATCTTCATGGAATCGGAGAGTTTGGAAACAGATGACCCACACATTAAACTGGTTTGTTCTGCTTACAAGAAGCAACTTCGAACAGACTGTGTATAAAAGCATATCAAAAAAAAGAATTGAGGCCTTTCTGCCCACAATAAAACGCAAAAGCCGCCGCAAGGACAGGCAGCTCATGATAGACGTGCCTCTTTTTCCCGGATATATTTTTGTCAGGTCAGGCTCTGCCCCGTCTGACCAGCTTAAAATTTTAAAAACCGTGGGAGCAGTCAGGCTGCTTGGCAGGCCCTCAGGCCCGCTTGCCGTGCCTGAGTATCAGATTGAATCACTTAAACTCATGACATCCACGCAAATGGATCTTATCACCGGAACATGCGAACGCCTGGCTCCAGGTGATCCTGTAATGATTCTCCAGGGGCCCATGGCAGGATTCAGGGGAGAATTTTCAAGGTACAAGGGAAAAGGACGGGTAATAATAAGGATAGATGCATTGGGCAGGTATGCAGGGGTGGAGGTGGATGAGGACAATATTGAAAAAATCCCTCAACTTATGTCATAACCCCTTGACTTTTTATCAAATTTTAAATAAAACCTTGGACAAATCAATGTAGTTGTACCTGTTAATGTTATAAATGAGGATTTATGAATAAGCTTGAACTGATTTCAGTATTAAAAAAAAGAACCAATCTGACAAAATCAGAAGCAGCAGAAGTGGTAAAAATATTTTTCAACTCGCTTTCCGATGCATTTGTAAGAGGTGAGAGAGTGGAAATAAGGGGGTTCTGCAGCTTCCATATCAAAGAATACAAAAGTTATACAGGAAGGAACCCCAAAACCGGCCAAAAGGTTATTATTCCTCCCAAACGTCTGCCATTCTTCAAATGCGGCAAAGAGTTGAAAGAAAGGGTTGACTATTAAATCAGGAACAGATCAAAACATGTCTGACTTTGATCTCCTGCAATATCAATCACAGGTAGTTTCCGAACTTGCCGGAATAATCCACACAAACAGAATCCCGAATGCCCTTCTTTTTTCCGGGCCTGAAAACACCGGAAAAAAGCAAGCGGCATTTTTATTTGCAAAGGGATGCAACTGCCTGGAAAATCAGGATACAGGCTGCTTCAGATGCAGATCATGCAGGAAGATTGATACAGGAACACATCCTGATATTTTAACCATTGGCCCTGAAAAGGATAAAAAAAACATAAACATTGCGCAGATCAGGCAAACAGGGTTTGTCATTGCATCAAGGCCCAATGAGGGAAGATACAGGATGGTTCTGATCCTGAATGCGGATCTGATGAATCTGCAGGCCCAGAATGCATTACTGAAAATGCTGGAGGAACCGCCCGAAAAAACATTTTTCATTTTAATTGCAGACAAGGTTTCCTCCCTTTTGCCCACCATCATCTCAAGATGCAGAAAATTCAGATTCAGGCCCATGACCAACACCCAGATGGAGGCTTTCATAATCAATGAGCTGAACGCTGAAACAGGGCTTGCCCGCATTGCTGCGGGCACGGCAGGGTCAGACATTAAAAAGGCTTTGTCTTTTTTTGAAAAGGATAAATCATCTAGCACCATACCCTGGTTTGAAAAAAGAAAAAAAATCCTGGATATTTTTGTGCAGATGCTGGGCCCCGGAATTTCTGAAAACACGGTAAAAGCCCTGACATTGTCAAGGGTTCTGAGCCTGGTTCCGGCAGATGTACAGGATAATCTGGCAATCCTTAAAACCTTTATCCGGGACATCATGATTTTCAGATTCAATCCGGAAAAAATAGTTAACCTTGATTTTTCCGGCGCTTTTTCGGATATTGTTCAGGGAACTTCACAGCAGACTGTTTCCCGGTGGATTGAAGACCTTTTTGAAACAGAAAGACGAATCCGCGCAAACAGCGCATTGAGGCTGACATTGGACAGATTTTTCCTTAAAATTGCCATGGATACAGGAAAATAAACATATGGTTAAAGTTGCCGGAGTAAAATTCAAGACAGCGGGCAAAATATATGATTTCAAAAGTGATGCCTTTGTTCTGAAGGAAGGCGATCACGTGATAGTTGAAACGGAACAGGGGCTTGGCCTGGGCATGATAGCAATTCCCCCTGCAGAGCTTGACAAAGATGAAACAAAATTAAAACAGATAGTCAGAATAGCCACAGAACAGGATTTCATAAGGCGTCAGGAAAACGAGGCACTTGAAAAAAAGGCTTTTGATTTCTGCATTACCTGCATAAACGACCTTGGGCTTCTCATGAACCTGTTTTGTGTTGAAAGTACCTTTGACAGAAACAAGCTCACCTTTTTCTACACTGCGGACGGCAGAATAGACTTCAGGGAACTGATCAAGCTGCTGGTCAAAAGATTCAGCATCAGAATCGAAATGCGCCAGGTGGGAATCCGCAACCTTTCAAAACATTGCGGCGGCATAGGCAAATGCGGCAGAGAATTGTGCTGCTCGTCCTTTATGCACGGTTTTGAGCCTGTTTCAATAAAAATGGCAAAGGAACAGGGCCTTTCCCTGAATCCCACCAAAATTTCAGGTGTGTGTGGAAGGCTTATGTGCTGCCTTACATTTGAAAACGAAACCTATAAATACCTTAAGAAAAAAATGCCCAAAATCGGCAGAAAAATCACGGTAAAAGAAGGCAGAGGCAGGGTTATCCGTCATAATGTGTTAAAGCAAAGCGTTACCATCCGCCTTGAGGATAAAACCGAAATAGAAAAACCCGTCTGTCAGTTGGACAATAAAAACACAGGAAAATAATTTATAATGGATACAAAAACACAATTTTTCACGACCCCCATATATTATGTAAATGCAAAACCCCATCTCGGCCACGCCTATACATCCATTGCAGCGGACGTTGCCACACGCTTCAAAAAAATGCAGGGCTATGAAACATGGTTTCTGACAGGAACAGATGAGCATGGGGACAAAATTGTACAGGCAGCCCAGAAACAGAACACCACTCCCAAGAAATATGCAGACGAAATAAGCGGGCTTTTTCAGGCGCTGCTGCCGAAACTGCATATAGGCAACGATCAGTTCATCAGAACAACTGATCCATCCCATATTGAGGTTGTCAAAAAAATCCTGACAAAAATCCATGATTCAGGAGATATCTATTTTTCAGAGTATGAAGGAATCTATTGTTTCGGGTGTGAAAGATTTTACCAGGAAAGAGAGCTTGTGGACGGCAAATGCCCGGATCACGGCACAGAGCCTGAAATCATAAAGGAATCCAATTATTTTTTCAAAATGAGCAAATATCAGGACTGGCTCATTGACCACATAAAATCAAATCCTGAGTTTATTCGCCCTGCACAATACAGGACTGAATTATTGTCATTTTTAAAGGAACCTCTGGAGGATCTTTGCATATCAAGGCCAAAAACAAGGCTCACCTGGGGAATTACCCTGCCCTTTGATGAAAATTACGTAACCTATGTATGGTTTGACGCTCTTGTGAACTATATTTCTGCCCTTTCATACCCGGACGGTACCATGTTCAGAAAATTCTGGCCGGGTGCAAGGCACTTTGTGGCAAAGGATATTATAAAGCCGCACGGCATTTACTGGCCCATCATGCTGAAAGCCGCGGGTATTCCGGTATACGGAGGCCTTAATGTCCACGGATTCTGGAATGTCAGCGGCAGCAAAATGTCCAAAAGCATAGGCAATGTAACCGACCCTGTGGAAGTAATACAAACCTACGGAGTTGACAGCTTCAGATATTTCCTCATGCGCGAGATGGTGTTTGGCCTTGACGCCAATTTCACGGAAGACGCCATTGTGGCAAGAATCAACTCAGATCTTGCCAATGACCTTGGCAATCTTTTTTCCAGAATACTTTCCATGAATCACAGGTATTTCAAAGGAAAAATAAACGGCCCTGATCCTGAAACGGAAAAAGCCCGGAACCTGCGCCTTGACAAGGATGCTGAAACCGCTGTCACACAATTTGCACAAGCCATGGAAACCTGTGAATTCCATAAAGCCCTGGCAGGTGTATGGAAGTTCATAAGCACAATGAACAAATATATTGACACAACTGCGCCGTGGGCATTGGCAAAGAACCAAGAAGACAGGCCCGCCCTTGAAACCGTGCTTTATAATCTGATTGAAGGCCTGCGCGTTGTATCCTGTCTGATTTTTCCTGTAATGCCTGAAACATCACTGAAAATTCAAAAATCCATCGGGCTGGATCAGAACAAACAAAACTTTTACATGCTGGATGAAATCTTACCCTGGGGCAGGATAAAACCAGGCACAACAACCCTGAAGCCTGATATTCTTTTCCCAAGAATAGAAATCAAAAAAAAGGATAAGAAAACCCCGTTAAAAAAAGGCTCTTCCTTTGATCCGCCTTTGAAACCTGAAATCACCATTGAAGATTTTGCAAAAATCGACTTAAGGGCAGGAACAATTATCAAGGCCGAAAAAATCAGAAAATCAAAAAAACTTTTAAAGCTCCGGGTGGACTTAGGTCATGAAACAAGACAAATTATTGCGGGAATTGCCCAAAGCTGTTCACCCGATGAGGTAATAGGAAAACAGGTAATTGTTGTGGCCAATCTCAGGCCTGCAAAACTCATGGGTGAAATTTCCCAGGGAATGGTACTTGCTGCAGAAAAAGACAAAAAGCTTGTGCTGTCAGGTTTTGAATCCAATGTCACACCGGGAAGCCCTGTAAAATGAATGAAACATCATGGCGCAGTTTTCAGTCAGGCTTCATCCTTGAGAAAAAGAGAAAAAATTTCAGAATAAGGATGCTCAAAACAGGCTCGTTTCTTTTATGCCTGGCAGCCCTTGGCCTTGCAATTGCAATATTTGTATCAGTCAGATCAGGATTCAGGCCGGGTAATACAGCAGTACAGGGGGCAGACTCGGAAAACCCGGGTAAAACCCCGGTTCAATTATCAAAAAAACAATTATCAGACCTGCTTGCCACCCGGAATCTTTCCATGAATGACAAGCCAGTGTTTGCCATCAGAACGCCAGGCCTGAACTGCAGAATTTTCACCACCATAGACACAGGGCTTCAGCAGTATCTTCTGTCCATGATACACAGGGCAGAAAAACTTGAACGGGGAAAACCAAGGCAGATTGCAATGGTTGTCATGGAAGCTGCCACAGGGAGAATAATTGCCATGTCAGGCTATGATCTTGAAAACCCTGATGCCGATCCCTGCCTTGAAGCTGTCTATCCTGCGGCAAGTCTGTTTAAGATTGTGACAGCCTCGGCAGCAGTTGAAACCCTGAACTATACACCATCAACCAGACTGTATTTCAACGGCAGCAAATATACTCTGTATAAACGCCAGCTCAAAGATGTAAAAAACAGGTATTCATGCGGAATATCCCTTGCAAAGGCATTTGCGGAATCTGTCAATCCTGTTTTCGGTAAAATCGGGAAAAACCATCTTGGCAGTGAAAAGCTCAAAACATATGCCCAGGCCTTTGGATTCAACCAGAAAGTAGACTCTGAACTGAATTTCACCACAGGAATATTTGACGGGGATGCATCAGGATATCACCTGGCAGAGCTTGGATGCGGATTCAACAGAAAAACAAAAATTTCCCCTGTTTTCGGAGCAATGCTTGTGTCAGCAGTGGTCAATAAGGGCAATATTCCTGTGCCGGCAATTGTAGACAGGGTAATTGACGATTCAGGGAAAATCATTTATCAATATCACAGCCGGACATATAAAAGGGCCATACAGCCTGAAACCGCATCGGCAATAATGAAAATGATGGAAAAAACTGTATCCCGTGGCACGGCACGAAAATCCTTCAGAAAAATATCAAGGGACAGAGTCCTGTCAAACCTGACCATAGGAGGCAAGACAGGATCAATATACAACCGGGCACACACAATCAAATATGACTGGTTTACAGGATTCGGCAGGCATAAAAAAACAAAGAAGAAAATTGTAATGTCAATTGTGGTGGGCCACGGCAGATATATAGGCACAAGGGCCGGAACATATGCAAAAATTATTTTAAAACAATATTTCAGTCCTGAAACCGGCAGAACAAAGCAGTTATGAAACCGGAAAACATTTTGTCAATACAGGGAGGGCAATAATGGTGAAGGAAAAAATTTTACACCTGATAAAAAAACTTGTTTCAATCCATGTTGAATTTGCAGTTTCTCCGGCAAAAGCCGGCCCAAATACCATTATCCTTTTCCCTGACCGGCCAAATACCGTTTCATGCGGTATATCAGCCCTTGTTGCCTATAAAGGCAGCGACCATGACACACAATGCGATCTTGAGGGCCTGCAGGAAATCCTTGTTTCACTCAAAGCCAAATCACTGTCATCAGACCCTCTGTCAATACGCGAAGATTTTCCAGGCAGTGATGAACTGCTTTCTGAAATGGCTGAGAAATGCACCAGTTTAAAACTGGAATCTGTTTTTGCAGACCTTTTTTTCAGCCCCGAAAAAAAAGAAAAACTTTTATCAATAATTGACGGACTGGATCAGCTTATAAAAGACCAGAAAGCTGTTTTCAAAAAAGAAGCTTCCAGCCTTTCAGCATCTGATGCGGAAATCATATCCTTAAGATTTGAAAAGCTTGAGGATATTCACTGGTGCCTTAAAAAGGAAATAGCAGACAATATCACTGCTGTCAGCAAGCTTTCCATGGGGCTTGAGGCATCAGGCAACAAAAAAGGCTTAAGGGTTTTTAAACGGCTTAATGCAGTGCTCAACAGCATTGACCGCCTGGAAGTCAGAGGCAGGGATTCTGCCGGTATTTCAATTATTTTTACATTCACAAAACAGGAATTTGAAAATTTCAGGGAAGGCATGATCAGAGCCGGGTTGTCTGAAAGGCTTAAACAGCGTACAAACCATCTTGTCCTGACCAATAACAGCCTTACCATCAATGACACCAGACCAGCTCCTGACCAGCATTTTGTATCCATTTCATTTGTATACAAGTTTGCGGCGGAAATAGGTTCCCTTGGCGACAATGTGGCCTTTTTAAGAAGCCAGGTCAAAAATGATCTCATGCTCCAGCTTTTGTGCAGGTATGATTTTATTTCAAGCACAATAAGCGCCCACACAAGATGGGCTTCAATCGGAGCCATAAATCTTGCCAATTGTCATCCCCAGGACAACACCCCAAGCGACAGAGAGATCGGCAAAACAGGAATAATACATGTATGCCTCAACGGAGATATAGATAATTACCTTGAGCTTAAAACAGAATATGAAGCAAGATATGACAAAATCCATGAGGACATAAATACTGACACAAAACTGATACCTCTGCAAATTGAGCATTACCTGAGGCAGAACAATTCCATTGAAGAGGCATTCAGGCTTGCAGTAAATGATTTTGAAGGTTCCCATGCCATAACAATGCACACCAACCTTGCACCGGGCAAATTGTTTCTCGCCCAGAAGGGCAGCGGACAGGCAATTTTTGTGGGCCTTGCAAAAGACCACTATATCGCGGCTTCAGAACTTTACGGAATTGTGGAGGAAACCCAGGACTACATCAAGCTCAACGGCGAAGACAAAGGCCAGATTGTAATCCTGGGCCAGGATTCAAACGATGGTATTTCAGGCATAAGATCATTTTACTATGACAATACACCGGTTCCACTGGATCAGGAACAGATTCTCACAAGCCAGATAACATCAAGGGATATTGACCGCCAGGATTTTTCACATTATTTTTTAAAGGAAATATCAGAATCACCTGACTCAGTTGAAAAAACCCTGGAAAACAAATTCAAGATATCCCCTGACACAGGAATGCTGAATACAAGCTTAGACGAATCCGCCCTTCCTGAATTTCTTGCAGAGGATTTCAGGAACAGAAAAATAAAAAAAATCTATTTCATAGGCCAGGGCACAGCAGGAGTGGCTGCCCAGGGCTGCGCCGACCTGCTCAATTTCTACATGGGCGACCAGGACATAGACATCAGGGCAAAAAAATCATCAGAACTGTCAGGCTTCTGTATAGTGGACGGTTCACAGAATCATACAGGGCCCATGGCCAACACCCTTGTCATTGCCATAAGCCAGTCCGGAACCACAACAGACACTAACAGGACAGTGGATATGGTCAAGGCGTGCGGAGCAAGAACTCTTGCCATTGTAAACAGAAGGGATTCAGATCTTACCTTCAAGACAGACGGAGTGCTTTATACAAGTTCAGGCAGGGATATTGAAATGTCTGTGGCCTCAACCAAGGCTTTTTATTCACAGCTCACAGCAGGCGCTGTCCTGGGTCTTCACATTGCAGGCATAACAAATGCCAGATCGCCTGAATTCATATGCGACCAGATAAAATCCCTGATGGCAATTCCAGACAAGATGCGTACCATCCTCGCCATGAAAGATGATATCAAAGATTCAGCTTTCAGGCTTGCAGTATCAAAGTATTACTGGGCAACAGTTGGCTCGGGCGCCAACAAGACATCTGCCGATGAAATCAGAATCAAACTGAGTGAGCTGTGCTATAAAACAATTTCATCTGATTTCATTGAGGATAAAAAGCACATTGATCTTTCAAGTGAGCCATTGATCATTGTTTGCGCAGCAGGGACAAGGGAAAGTGTACTGGGCGATATTATAAAGGATACTGCCATATTCCATGCCCATAAAGCAACTCCTGTTGTCATAACCACAAAGGGGGAAGACAGGTTTGACCTTTATGCAGAAGATGTTTTCAAAATCCCGGAAGTTGAAGAACATTTTGCACCCATACTGAACACTCTTGTGGGCCATATATGGGGTTATTATGCAGCACTTGCAATAAATGAAGGATCAAAATTCATGTATAAAGGCAAGAACCTGATCCAGGAAGTGCTGGATGAATATACATCCATGGGCCATGATATTTATGAAGTTCTGCTTGAAAAAAGATTCAGGGAAACAATAGCTGTCTTTGACAAACAATTTGCAGAAAAACGCAGGGCAGGAAATTTCCCTGCTGCCATGGGCCTTGATAATGCTGCAAAGCTTACCCTGCTTTTAAAATATCTGTCCGCAAGGCTGCCTGTATCGGATTTTGAAATAGATTTTGAAACCAAAGGCACTCCCGGCAATATGCTCAACACTTTTTTCGATACAATAAGCCAGGCCATAAACACCCTGGCAAGACCTGTGGATGCAATCAAGCATCAGGCAAAAACCGTGACAGTCGGCACCAGCCGTACACCTGAAAAATTTGAAGGTATTGTATTCAATGAGCTGATTGCCAATGCAATCCAGATTTCCCAGATCACACATAAAAATGTTCTGGTAATAAAAAATCTGCAGGAAGTCATTGCAAAAATAAACGGAGGATTCCTATACCAGATATCAGGCCTGAGTATGCTGGGAGAAGTAACCGATGAAACCCGCATAAAAATTGTGAACAAAACAGGAGCACTTGAAAGCGAAACCTCCCGGGTCGAAACTGACCCAAGGCTCAAGGGAACAAAAAACATAATTGTACGGGAAGGAAATGTATATATAGGCAAGGGAAGAAAAGACAATAAAAATATCCTTGTCATACCTGTAATTTCTGCAAATCCTGCCACACCCAATATTATTGAATATATTCTGTCCCTGAACATTGATTTTAAATCATCGGATGAAGTGCCTCTGCTGAAAAAGATCAAGGCCCTGGGCGGAAAGTACAACCGCCTGAAGGACTGGATACTGGAAAGCGACAACCTGCAATGGGATGATAAATACCTGAACCTTGTGGATATTGAAACCCTGTTCGGCGATACTGCTGAAAAAGTTGTTGAAAAAATTCTGGACAGACTCAGGCAGGATCACCAGGCGCAGGAATAGGTTGAAATTTAAAAACAAATTATCCGGCTTTCTTCTGAAAGAATGGCTGATGACCGCATCCGGGTCAGCCTTTATCCTGACCAGTATATATACAGGGCGCTGTCCCGGGTTTTCCATTCAGGAACTGCAGGTCATATTT
>CAYUOB010000043.1:0-2671 GCA_964446145.1 uncultured Desulfobacula sp. | reverse complement strand
CAATGAATTGAGAAATTCAATAATAATGGAAAAAATTTTTTCGGGATCTTCCATCATCATGAAATGACCCAGCCTGTCAAGCTCCACAAATGTGCAGTCCTGCAGCCTGTCTGTCAGTTTTTCCGCTGCTGACCTGTAAAAGAGGTCTGATTTTTCACCCCTTACAACCATTACCGGGATTCTGATTTTTCCGGCATGAATCCAGGTATCAAGGGGAACAGATTCATAAATTCCAGCTTCAAATTCAGGGTTGCAGCATAATTCCCAGGTATCAGCCGTATCCTGCTCAATTGCTGTATCCACATATGCTTTCACAAACTCAGGCTTCCATGATCTGAACATGCCTTTTCCAGAATAATGTGCAAGAGCATGATCCCTGGAATGGAATTCATGCTTTTTATTCCTGGTCATCCTTGGAAGCTTCATGATACCGGAAAGGCCTGCCTTTCTTATCAAAGCTGCAAGCCAGAGAATCTTTGCAGGAAAAATCACAGGGTCAAGCAGGATCAGCTCTGAAAAAAGCCCGGGGAACATTGCTGCTGCCGCATAAAGGAAATATCCGCCTATGGAATGGCCGATTCCCGTCACAGGAGGGTTGGTAATTTCAGAAACAAGCACATGAATATCTTTCACAAAGATATCCCATGATACAGGGTTTCCGGTTTTCTGTTTTGTGGAAAACCCGTGTCCCCTCAGGTCACCTGCAAAAACCTCAAATCCACAGCCGGCCAATAATCTTAAAAAAGGCAGATAAGTTCCTGCACTCAGGGAATTGCCATGACAAAAATATATCTGAGGGCCCTTTTCTCCAAGAATATGATAATGAAAGACCCCCCTTGATGTCTGAATAAATTTCCGTTTTTCCATCATATTTCCATTTAATGCTTCGGGTATTTTCAGGCCCTTGCCAGCACAAGGGCGCTTATTTTTCCGGCTCCGCTGTTCAGCAACGTGGCAGCAGCTTCATTACAGGTTGCTCCCGTTGTAAAAACATCATCAATCAGAAGAATATTTTTCCCCTGTATATTATGAGGTTTTAAAACCCTGAAGGCGTTTTTAAGGTTCTGTCTGCGTTTTTCATGGTCAAACCCGGTCTGGGAACTTGTTTTTCTAATCCTGGCAAGTGATTTCATATCAATTTTCCATAAAGGCCTGTGCCCTGCCGCATCATGATAAAGCTCCGGAAAACGGCGTATCATAAGAAAAGACTGGTTGAAGCCGCGTTTAAAGGTTCTGGATCTGTGCAAAGGGACAGGCATGACAATATCAATTGAGCTCCTGTCAAAATAATGCATAAAAGCCTGAAACATGGCCTGCTCAAACACTCTGGCAAGCAACAGCTTTGAATGATATTTTAAAAGTGGAATGGCTTTTGCGATAATGCCTGAATACACAAACACAGCCCTGACCTGTTCAAGTTTCATGGGATGTTTAAGACAGGATTCACATACATGATCTGCACTGCCTGATTCATTGAATTTCAGGGCGCACTTTGTGCAGAAAGGTTCCTTCAGCAGTTCAGGGCCGCCTGAAAGGCATGTATCACAAAAACAGCCTGCCAATACTGAAACAGGTTCGTCAGATTCCACATCAAGATAAATTCCGCAGTTCAGGCATTTTGCAGGATAAAGAAACAGGTTTGCAATTTTAGCGGCAGATTTGATCATTGTTCCTGCCCCGGGCATTTCAGTTTTCCCAAAAAAAATCAAAGCCTTTGCCGAAGTGCCTCAAACATTGCAATCCCGCCTGCAACAGAGGCATTAAGGGAATTGATCATGCCCTGATTTGGGATTGAAAGCAGAAAATCGCATTCCTTTTTTACAAGGGGCCTGATCCCTTTATGTTCCCCTCCTATTACAAGTGCGATATTTCCTGTAAGGTCAGCATTAAAAACAGACCTGTCTGCCCCTCCGTCCAGCCCGAACACCCAGACCCCGCTTTCCTTAAGTTCCCTCAATACACTGGCTGTATTGGTCATGATATAGATATCAGCATGTTCCATTGCACCGGCAGAACTTTTGGAAACAGCGGCACAGGGTTTTGCTGCCCTGTTTTTCGGTATCAGAATATAGTCTGTCCCTGCACAAAGCGCTGTACGTATTATTGCACCAAGGTTATGGGTGTCTTCAATATTTTCCAGCACCAGAATAAAACAAGGTTCAGCCCCTGCCCTTAGCGTTCCGGCAATGCCTGCTGCATTGCGAACGGGAAAAGGTGAGACTTCAGCGGCAATGCCCTGATGATTTGCAGTTCCTGTCAGGCTGTCCAGCTCTTCCTGATCCACCCTGCGTACTTCAATTTTTCCGGCTGCTGCATAATCCTGTATTTTTCTTGTTCTTTTAAGGGACTGCCTGCGTGAAATCAGAATTCTGAATATTTTTCTTTTTCCAGCCCTTAGAGCCTCATTGACAGGATGAAACCCAAAAAGTATATCTTTGCCTTCATTCATGCCTCTCCTGCCATTTCCCTTTTAAAAATCTGTCCAAGCTGTTCAGTTGCAGCATCAAGGTCATCATTTACAATTATATATTGATAATTGTCTTTTTGGTCAATTTCAGTTTTTGCGTTTTCAAGCCTTTGTGCAATTACACCGGCAGAATCTGTCCCCCGTTTTTCAAGGCGCTGTGCAAGTGTATCAAAATCAGGGGGCATTATGAATATTGTTTCTGGA
>CAYUOB010000042.1:0-21634 GCA_964446145.1 uncultured Desulfobacula sp. | reverse complement strand
CTGCTCTGCAGCTTTTTGACATGCCTTTTCTGTTTAAAAATCTTGATGCGGTGCATAAAACCGTTGACGGTAAAATCGGGGATGAGATCCGTGCAATGTTTGAAAAAAGAGGGCTTGGCATCAAACTTCTTACTTTCTGGGACAATGCTTTTAAACAATTTTCAGATAATGTACGTCCGCTTATCAAGCCTGCAGATTTCAAGGGCGTAAAATTCAGGATAATGAGTTCCGATATTCTTGAAGCTCAGATGAAAGCTCTTGGTGGCATAGGACTGAAGCTTCCATTTTCCGAAGTTTATAATGCCCTTGAGCAGGGCGTTGTTGATGGTCAGGAAAACACTGCTTCAAATATCTACACAAAAAAATTCTATGAAGTTCAGAAATATCTTACTTTTTCAAACCATGGCTATCTTGGCTATGCCGTTATTGTCAACCAGAAATTCTGGGACAGGCTGCCGGCTGATATTCAGGCATCATTGTCAAGAATTCTTAAAGAAGTCACAGAACAGGTCAGGGCAAAAGCCGTTGAACTTGACAAAAAACAATCCGCTCTTATCAGGGCTTATGCAAAAAAAACAGGAAGGCTTAAAATCTATGATCTGAATGCAGATCAGATAAAGGCTCTTCAGAAAGCCGTCACTCCTGTTCATACCCAGTTCTCCGATGTTGTTCCTCTGAAATGGATTAATGCCATAAAAAAGATGTAATTTAAATTTTAGTTCAGGGCTCCCGGAACCAGGATGATCTCCGGGAGCTTTCAATATTTACATATTACAGGTGCTGTAAACATGATACAGAAAGTAATAAGAATTTGGGATAAGCTTGAGGAAATTCTGATCGTTATTCTGATGTCGCTTGCAACATATCTTTCATTTCAGGAGATTGTTTTACGTTCTGTATTCAATACCGGCTGGAGCGGATCCTATGAAATAACAATCATGTCATTGATATGGTGTACATTTATAGGCGTGAGCCTGGGCATAAAGAAAAATGTCCATATAGGTGTTGACCTGCTTGTAAACAAAATGCCGCCAGGCCCCAGAAAATTTTTTGTTTATCTTTCCATTTTCTGCTGCCTTGCATTCGGCCTTGTAATTTCCTATCAGGGATATCACTTCACAGTATTTATCAGTAAAAGCCATCTGCTTTCACGGGATCTCAGAATCCCCATGAAATGGGCGTATCTGTCCGTGCCTGTGTGTGGGGTGCTCATGACTCTGCGTTTCATTGAAAAATTTGTTTATGCACTTCAGGGCAAAAGTTTTGAACACGATAAAATGCATGAACTTTCCGATGAGGAGCGCAGGCTTGTGATGGGAATGAAAAAAGGAGGATCATAAATGGAACTTGGCCTGGTTCTTTTCGGCATATTTTTTGTTTTTCTGCTGATCGGCATTCCCCTTGCTGTATGTCTCGGTCTTTCTGTGATAGTGACCTTCTGGTATTTTGATTCTCTGCCTCTCATGGCTGTTGCCCAGCGCATGTACAATGGCCTTGATCAGTTCCCTTTAATGGCAATTCCGTTTTTTGTGCTGGCATCCGGTATCATGACTTCCGGAGGTGTGTCAAAGCGTCTGATCAGAGTCTGTAATGCCTTTGTGGGCCACCTGCCCGGCGGCCTTGCCGTGGCATCAATTGTCTCATGCATGTTTTTTGCCGCCATATCAGGCTCAAGCCCGTCCACGGTTGTTGCCATCGGAGCCATAATGATTCCCGCAATGATAGCATCAGGCTATGGAGAAAAATACAGTGTAGGCCTTCTTGGGTCGGCAGGTTCCCTTGGTATTTTGATTCCGCCCAGCATACCCATGATTGTATATGGAGTCGCAACCGAACGCTCCGTTGGCAAATTGTTCATGGCAGGAGTGGGCCCGGGGCTGTTCATGGGGTCTATGTTCATTGTGACTGCTGTGGCTGTCGCAAAATACAAAGGCTTTGGCGGTGCCCAGCCTGTTCCGTGGAAGGAAAGATTTGCAGCACTTGCAGATGCAAGCTGGGGAATTTTCATGCCCGTGCTTGTGCTTGGCGGAATATATGGAGGTATTTTCACTCCCACTGAAGCTGCCGCTGTATCTGTCGTGTATTCTCTTTTTGTGGGACTTTTTATATATAAGGATCTTAAGTTCAAAGATATCCCAAGGGTATTTGCACGCTCGGCTGTTACCATGTCCATGGTGCTTTTCATTATAACAACTGCCATGCTTTTCGCTTTTATCCTGACCTCGGAGGGAATCCCGGGTGCCATTGCTGATTTTATTATTCAGCATGCTGTTACTCCATGGTTGTTTTTGCTGTTTGTGAATATCCTGCTTTATTTTGTGGGTGACTTCATGGAGCCAAGCTCGGCAATACTGATTCTGGCGCCTTTGTTTCTGCCCATTGTCCTGAAACTTGGAATTGATCCGATTCATTTTGGAATCATAATGACAGTCAATATGGAAATCGGTATGATAACACCGCCTGTGGGCCTTAACCTGTTTGTGGCCTCAGGAATTTCAGGCTTGTCTTTATGGGATGTTTTCAGGGGTGCTGCTCCTTTTATGATCATAATGCTGCTTGGGCTTTTAATCATCACATATGTGCCGGTAATTTCATTGTGGTTCCCGAAACTGATTTATGGCACAGTATTTTAGGCGGCCAAAAATAATAGTTGCATTATCAACGTTTTTATATGATATTATTGTGAAATTTTTAAAGATATGAAAAATATTAATATTATATGAAAACATTTGAAAAGATAATTGACTGCTCCATTGCCTACCTTGTGGGGCGCACCTCAAGATCAATCATTAAACGGCTGACGAACAAATTTTCAGAGGCAGGATTTGATGTAAGCTATGAACAATGGAGCATACTGGTTCATCTGTACAGAAAAGACGGTCAGACCCAGCAGGAACTTGCCAATATTGCAGTAAAGGACAAGGCCGCCATTACCAGGCTTTTGAATGTGCTTGAAAAAAAGAACATAGTTTTAAGAATACCTGACAGGAATGACAAGCGCAGCAAACTTGTCTATCTTACCAACAAAGCCAAGGAATTCAAGGCACAGCTGATTGCCATTGTAGAGGAACTGCTTGAAGAAGCCCATCACGGCATAGATCCTGATGAAATGGCAAGGTGCAAGGCAACTTTAAATAAAATATTTTTCAATTTTGACAGGCTTAACAATTAAAGCATTACAATTCCACAAGCCTGTTCTGGATTGCAAACCTGGACAGATCAGCATTGTTTCTCAGGTTCAGTTTTTTCAATATTCTTGATCTGTAAGTGTCAACTGTTTTTACGCTGATATTATAGGACTGCGCTATTTCCCGGTTGGTGGATCCCATGGCAAGTTTTCTTAAAACCTGCAGTTCCCTTAATGATAATGATTCTGTCAGGCTTTGTTTTTCATTGCCTCTTATGACTCTCAGAGCCAGTGCTTCACTTGCTTTTTCAGTAAGGTATCTGCCGCCTGCATGTATTTTTTTTACTGCTGCCACAAGCTGTTCAGGCGCTGACTGCTTGGTTACATATCCCATAGCCCCTGCTTCAACAGCCCTGATGACATATTGTTCCTCATCATACATGGTTAAAATGAGCACAGGCACGTCAGGGCAATAACTTGCAAGCCTTGTCACAACCTCAAGCCCGTCCATTCCCGGCATGGAGATATCAACCACTGCAACATCAGGTTTTTTTTTCATAGCCTCTTCAAGGGCTGATTCTCCGTCAGCAGCTTCAGCAATCACTTCAATTTCATTGCTGTCTTCCAGTACCTTTCTTAAGCCTTCCCTTACAATACAATGATCATCTGCAAGAAGTACCTTGATCATGAAAATTTATCCTTTCAGGTTTATTTTGCAACGTATGATTGTTCCATGGGAAGGATGGGGAAGCCTGCGGGAAAAAATTTCAAGGTGCCCGCCTGCAAGTCCGGCTCTTTCCATCATTCCCTCAAGTCCGAATCCATTGATCTGCCTTTTTTTTGCAGTATCAAACCCGCACCCGTCGTCTTTTATGGTCAGAACGATTCCTTCAGGATCATTTTTAAGCTCAACAATTATGCAGGTGGCATTTGAATGACGCAGGGCATTTGTAACAGCCTCCTGGCCGATTCTGTAAAGAGCGGTTGCTGTGGTGTCGTTAATTTCAGGTATATCATCATGCCTGAACACGCAGGAGACATTTGACCTTTTTTCAAAATCAGCCAGCAGAGATTCCAGTGCATCGGCAAGGCCCAGATCATCAAGAACCCTTGGCCTCAGGCGATATGCCATGTCTCTGACGTCATTAATGGTATCATCAATCAGGGTACACATTTTTTTTATTCTGTTTCCTGCACTTTCATCCACCTGGTTGATCAGTTTTTCCGCCCATACAGCATCAATGCGCAATGCTGTAAGCACCTGCCCGAGGTGATCATGCAGTTCCCTTGCCACAAGAGCTTTTTCCCTTTCCTGGGATGCAATTATGTTTTTGGACAGGTTTTTGAGGTTTTCCTGGGCTTTTTCAAGTTGTGCAGTTCTTTTTTTAACCTGCTGTTCAAGGTCCTGGGAGTATTGGGACAATTTTTCCTTGGCAATCTGCAGATCCTTTTGCGCCCGGTTTTTTTCTGTTACATCAACGCTTACAGCCAGGGTTCTTGCTATGTTGCCTGTTTCATCCCTTACTCCGTAGCAGGACAGCAGTATATCCATTGTCTCTCCGTTCTTTTTGATATAGGTGTATGGGATATTGTTGCAATGTCCTGTATTGAAAAATTCAGGGAAAACAGTATTAAGAGCATATTCCCTTGATTCAGGAGTAAAGAAATTTATGAGAGGCCTGCCAATGACTTCAGACCGCTGATATCCCATGACTTCGACCCAGTGATCTGAAACCCGTACAATTCTGCCTTTGACATCGATTGAATGAAGCATGACAGGAGTTTTGTGATAAATATGACGGTATCTTTCTTCACTCAGCCTGAGATCCTTTTCCACTTTTTTACGTTTTGCTATTTCCCTTATTCCCAGATGATAAAGAATAATTACCAGTATGCCTGCAAGTACAAGCGCAGAAAAAATAACAGGGCCAACCACTTTGACAAAGGGTTGTGACACCTGTCTTGCAACCTGCCGATAATTTCTTAGGCTTATTATTTTCCATCCGGGATAATTGCTTACACCAAGGGATGCAAAAAGATATTTTGTCCCGTGCCTGTCCTCAATAAAGCCTGTGCCGGTTTTTGTAAAACCTGTCCATTGCCAGGGCCCGTTTCCAAATTGTCTTGAATCCCGTATCTGTTTTATTTTCTGGTCTGAAAGCTTCCATAAAAGTTTGAACCTGAATTCGGCATGGTTGGAAATAAAAATTATTCCATTGGGATCAACAAAAAGAATCATATCATTTAATCCTGAAAACAGCTTTGTTTCAACAGATTCCACAGATGCCTTCATGACGGCAACCCCTATAATTTTTTCATGGGTATCATCAAAAATCGGGTGGGAATAATAAACACCCCTCTTTCCTGAGGTGGTGCCAAGTGCAAGATAGGTTGCCCCAACCCCTTTTATGGCTTTCTGATAATAGGGGCGGAAGGAAAAATTTTCCCCCACAAAGCTGTCTTTGGCATCCCTGTTGCTGGAGCATACGGTAACTGCATTTTTATCCATGATATAGGCCACTTCAAGGTCAAGGCAGTTTTTAAAGGAATCAAGTATATAGTCTGCATTGTCAATTGAGGAATTGTTCCTGTGCAGCAGCACTGTCCTTAATTCCCTGATTTCAGAAAAGACCTTTACAGGCTTTATGTGCTCTGAAAGATAATATGACAATTGGTCGGCAAGAAGATTGAGCCTTGAATACGCATCAGCCTCTGTCTTCTGGAAGGCAGCTTTTCTGAATGAGTAATAATACAGCAGGCTTCCTGTTGTTGCAGAGATAAAAGCAAATATGGCCAATACCATTATGATTATTTTAAGCCGCATTGGCCAACTATATCTGTATCCCGGGATTTTTTCAATAATTTTGAAATGTTCCCTGTTTTCTGATATAAAAGAAAACATCGGATTTCAGATTGTTAAATTCAAGGAGGTTGATGAATATGTCTTTAATGAATTTTCCTGAACTGAAAAATAAATTTGAAATTCAGACCAGCTCCGGTAATATTGACAAGGCAGATTATATCCCTTTTTCCGGTTCTCCCAGAAAACATCCCCATGATTCAGCACGGGTTATTTTGATTGCAGATCCGTTTACGGACAATACATTCTATTATGAGTTTAAAATTAAGGAAATCGGATTTGTGGAAGAATTACCCAGCCTTACCAATCTCAGGGGAGATTCTGTGTCCATGGTGCGTATATGGGTGAAAAAACATACCATTGCCCTTAGATGTACCCCGTTTATTGTGGATTCAATGGAATAGAACAGGTGTTGTCATCAATGTATCAGGAGAGCTGGCAGGCATTCATTTTCTGGCATTTACAGGGTAATCTTTACCATTTATGCAAAGAAAAAGCCTGCCGTTTTTTTCTTCAAGAAATGAAGAAATCTTTAAAAGAGCCCTTTGAGAAAATTTTACCAGGTGGTCGGGAATTTCAAGGTACAGATTGTCGTTTTCCGTGAAAAGGACCTGCCCGGTGAAATTCACTGACTGGCCTGTGTTGAGAACAATTACCAGGTCTTTATTGTCTTCCTGGATCAGGTCAACGGCAAAGATGGCTGTGTCTTCATAGGGAAAATAAACTTTTTCCTCAAATTCATCTGTTTTCTGGTGGACATAATAACCGTTCTCATCCTTGCGGATTGAGCGGTTAAAATATTGTATTATTTTAGGATGTTCAAATTTTCCATGCTCATTGTGCCAGTCTCCATTTGCGTCCATCCGGAACACAGCTTTTTCCTTTGGAATTATAATCTGTCTGAGTTTTTCAGTGCCCACAGATTCCTCCTTTTCAGGATGCCATAAGGCTCCATAATACTCCTGCTGCAATTGCCGAGCCTATGACTCCTGATACATTGGGGGCCATTGCATGCATGAGCAGAAAATTGGTCGGATCTTCCTTCTGCCCCACAATCTGGACAACGCGGGCTGAATCAGGCACAGCAGAAACACCGGCTGCACCAAGCAGGGGATTGATTTTTGATTTTAAAAACAGGTTCATTATTTTTGCAAATATAACACCTGCTGCAGTGGCAATGCAGAAAGAAAAAGCGCCAAGGGCAAAAATTCCCACCGAGCTTTTAGTAAGAAAAACATCTCCCTGGGTTGAAGCTCCTACTGTTATGCCAAGCAATATGGTTGCCGTGTCAATGACTGCATTTCTGGCGGTATTGGCAAGTCTTTCCGTAACCACAGCCTCCTTGAGAAGATTTCCGAAACACAGCATGCCAAGAAGTGGAAGTGCGGCAGGGGCAATGAAACAGCACAATATAAATGCTGCTATCGGAAAAATTATTTTTTCTCTTTTTGAGACTTCCCTTGGTTCTTCCATACGGATCAGTCTTTCCTTTTTTGTTGTCAGAAGCCTCATGATGGGTGGCTGGATCACAGGTACAAGGGCCATGTATGAATATGCTGCAACCGCAATCGGCCCGATCAGCTTGGGTGCAAGCTTGGCAGTGAGGAAAATTGCAGTGGGCCCGTCTGCTCCACCTATGATACCGATGGATGAGGCTTCATTGGGGGCAAATCCTAGTGCAAGAGCTCCCAGGAATGTAATGAAAATACCGGCCTGGGCTGCTGCTCCAAGAAGCATAAGCACCGGCCGTGCAAGAAGGGTGGAAAAATCAGTCATGGCTCCTATTCCAAGGAATATCAGAGGCGGGTAGATACCCTGGGTAACTCCGAAATACAGGTAATGAAGGACTGAATTGTTTTCATATATTCCAAGGCCAAGGCCTTTGAACAGAGGGATATTGCCAACCAGCATGCCAAAACCTATGGGTACCAGTAAAAGAGGTTCATAATCCTTGGCAATTCCAAGATAGATAAAGCACATTCCTATGAGGATCATGATTATATTCCGGTAATCGCACAGGTAAAATCCGGTATTGTGAAAAAAATCCAAAAATAAGGCTTCCATTTTATTTCCTTTTATGACTCATGTTTTTAAGGGGTTGATTTTCAGCAGGCAAGAATTCTGTTGGCAGTTTCTGTATCCCAGGTAAAAAATCCTCTGCCGTCCGGAACAATGATTCCGGATTTCAGCAGAATGTTTAAAATTGAATATGGATCTTTAAGGTCACTGATAACAGCCCTGTGGAGCAGTTCAGGCAATGAAAAATGTTTATCCATTGACTGCGCCAGAATGGCAAACTGCTTTGCACATATTTTCTGGGAATATGTAAGTTTTCTGCATGTACAGGCAGGGCGGGCCTGTTTTCCGGATGTTCCGGTTTTCTGATCTTTTTTATTGAAAATTTTTTTTATTGCAGAAGGGTTTTCCCATATATTCAGAACCCTGTGGAGCTGTGAGATAATGATGGACAGCGTGACAAGGCCTGAAAATACTATTGATATGCCCACAACTGAGATGGCCCAGCCATTGGCAGTGTTGATTGCTTCTAATCCGTACAAAAATTAACCTCCGTTTCATGTTTGAAGTCTGCAGGGCAAGTTTTTTCAAATTCCTGGCGCAAAACCGCATAAACAACTCCTGAGTCAAGTGCGGTCATGGTTGCATTGTATTTTGCATCGTCTGACAGAAACCGCATTCCCATGAAATCGCCGGGTCTGGTCAGGACAACAGCTCTGCCGTCATCAAAGGCGCACAGCACTGCGCCTTTGCCCAGAAGAAAATAAGAATGTGCTGTATTTCCGGACTGAGCCAGAATTTCGCCCGGGCATGTCCGCCTTTTTTCAAAAATACCGGCCATGCTTTTTATTTCTTCCCTGAATCCGGGCGAATTTTCTAAAATTGCCTTTATTTCATCCATATAAGCCTCATACTGTGAATTCTATTCATTGATGGAAAAAATATCCAAGCATATTTTTAAGGCAGTGTCCATAAAAAAATAATATTTTTAAAATACAGGAGTGTTGACTGTAATCACTCAAATAAAGTATTATTCTCAGAATTTTAACAAAAAAAATAAAGGAGTTAACAGGAATGAAAAAATGGATGACGTGGATTTTAATCTGTTTATTGTGCTGTTTTGGATTTTCACCATATGCATTTGCCGGGGCAAAGAAACTTAAGGCCGGCTTTGTTTATGTAGGCCCTGTTGGTGATTATGGATGGTCTCATGCGCATGACCTGGGCAGAAAATATGCTGAGAAAAAATTCCCCTGGCTTGAGACCGTTTATGTGGAATCCGTTGCTGAATCTGACAGTGCAAGGATTATTGACCGTCTGGTGCAGCAGGAGAAATGTGATGTTGTTTTTACAACAAGTTTCGGTTATATGGATGCCACAATAGCGGCAGGCAAAAAATATCCCGACAAAATTTTCATGCATTGTTCAGGCTTTAAACGTGCAGCCAATGTGGGGACATATTTTGGGGACCTTTATCAGATGTATTATCTGAACGGCATTATGGCAGGTGCTCTGACCAAAACCGATAAAATCGGGTATGTTGCAGCCTTTCCCATTCCTGAACTTGTGCGCCATATTGATGCCTATGCCCTTGGAATCAAGGCGGCGAACCCCAAGGCAAAGGTTCATGTAAAATGGACATATGCCTGGTACGGGCCTGACAAGGCAAAGGAAGCGGCAGAAGCTCTGATCTCTGAAGGATGCGATGCCCTTGCCTTTACTGAAGATACCCCGTCTGTCATTGAAGTGGGCCAGAAACATACTGAAAAAGGGCAGCAGATTTATACTTTCAGCCATTATTCGCCAATGCAGATGTATGGAAAGGATTCTGTTGTGTCAGGTCAGCTCATGCACTGGGGCGGGATGTATGCAAAGATCCTTAAAAGTATCCATGATGACACCTGGACAAACAAGGATATCTGGTGGCTTGCAAAGGAAAAGGCAGCTGTACTTGGCGGCAGTGAAAATGAGCCTGTAAATCCTGTTTTTATTCCTGCACTGAAAAAAGTCATGATCAATACACCGGATTTCGGGAAAATTTCTGCATATGACCTTGTGATGAAAAGATATGAGCAGATGAAAAAAGGTGTTGATGTGTTTGATCCCTTTGTGGGGCCTGTAAAGGATAACAAGGGCAACCTGAGGATAAAGGCAGGGCAAAGGGCTTCAAAACAGGATCTTTTAAGCATAATGTATTATGTTGACAATGTGGAAGGCTCTGTTCCTCAATAACAATTAAGGCAGTTCTTTAAAAAAGCCGGGAAACTGACTTCCCGGCTTTTTTACCATCAGGATTATGAAAAAAATAAACAGCCTTGAAATGGAAGGCATTACCAAGAGGTTTCACGGGGTTGCGGCAAACAAAGATATCTGTTTTAAAATCAGATCCGGTGAAATTCTGGGGCTTTTAGGGGAAAACGGGGCAGGCAAGACAACCCTGATGAATATCCTGTACGGCCTTTATCAGCCTGATGCAGGCAGTATCAGGATCAATGGCACCTCTGTGCATATCAATAATCCGGTTGACTCAATCAACCATGGCATTGGAATGGTTCATCAGCATTTCATGCTGATACAGAATCATTCTGTAATAGAGAACATTGCCTTGGGTTATAAGGATACACCGTTTTTTTTTCCGAAAATTAAAATCAGGGAAAAACTGGAACAATTTGCTGAAAAATTTGATTTCAATATTGATCCTGAAAAAAAGATCTGGCAGCTTTCAGCAGGTGAGCAGCAGCGCGTGGAGATCATAAAGGCTCTCATGAACGGCGCTGACCTGCTTATACTTGATGAGCCGACTTCTGTTCTGACCCCTCAGGAAATACGGGAATTAACCGGCATTTTAAGGGAAATGAAACTAAAGGGCCACATGATTATTTTCATTTCCCACAAGCTTGACGAAATCATGGATATCTGTGACAGAGTGGTTGTGCTCAGAAAAGGCGAAATCGTGGGCGATACTGATATCCGGCACACAGATAAGGCTTCCCTTGCCAGAATGATGGTGGGCAGGGATGTGGTTTTCAGTATTCAAAGGGAAAAGATTGAGCGGGGAAGGAAGATTTTAAGCGCACAGGCCCTTAACGTCATGGGAGACAAAAAACATCTGGCCGTTAAAAATATTTCCTTTGACCTGTTTGAAAATGAGATTTTCGGGATTGCCGGAGTTTCAGGAAACGGGCAAAGGGAACTTGCCGAGGCCATTACAGGTATCAGGCCGGTTTCATCGGGCAGAATTGTCCTGGACGGCAGGGAAATTACCAATAAATCCCCGCGCCATATTTATGAAAACGGGATATCCCATGTGCCTGAGGAGAGGATCAGATTCGGGATTGCACCGGGCCTTTTTCTTTATGACAATGCCATTTTAAAACAGCACCACCTGAAGAAATTTTCCAGGAGATGGTTTCTGAAATACGGCCAGGTCAAGGTTCATGCGGAAAATATTGTTGACGAATTCAAGGTGTCAACTCATTCAATAAACAGCCAGATACGGAATCTGTCCGGCGGAAATATCCAGAAACTTATACTTGGACGGGAAATCAGCGAACAACCGAGGGTTCTTGTGGCTTCTCACCCAACATACGGGCTTGATGTGGGAGCCACTCAGTTTTTAAGAGAGCACCTTCTCAGGCTTCGCAGGCAGGGGAGCTGTGTTCTGCTGTTTTCAGAGGATCTTGATGAAATATTTGAGCTATGCGACAGAATTGCTGTCATGTTCAGCGGAGAATTCATGGCTGTGCTGGATTCTGATGATGAACGTCTGGCAGAAATCGGCCTTATGATGGCAGGATCAAAAAGGTTGTGACCATTTCGGGAAACCCAGTAATGATAAAATTTAAAATAACACAAAGATACAATATTACAGCATTGAGATCGCTGCTTACCAATATCGGCTCGCTTTGCGCAGGTATTTTAGCCATAAGTATTATTTTTCTTCTTGCAGGGGTAAACCCTGTTTATGCAGTAACAAAAATATTTTATGGGTCATTTGGTTCCTTATATGGTATCAGGGAAACCATTACAAAGGCAATTCCGCTGATTCTCACAGGGGCGGGGCTTACACTTGCCTTCAGGGCCAGATTCTGGAACATAGGAGCAGAAGGCCAGCTTCTCATGGGAGCAATTTTTGCCGCATGGACGGGATTGAAGTTCGGCAGCAGTCTGCCGCCAGCGGTGATTGTGCCCATGATGTTTGCTGCAGGATTTGCCGGAGGAGCTTTGTGGGGGATCATTCCTGCCATATTGAAGATAAAATATTCCATTAATGAGGTTATTTCCACTTTAATGCTCAATTATATATGTGCCGAGTTTCTGACCATGCTTATTGTGGGCCCGTGGAAGGGAAAGGCAAGGTTCGGGTTTCCGGGAACCAATAATCTGCCTGATTCGGCAATCTTGGGTACTTTGCCGAATTCCAGGATTCATTATGTTACTTTAATCCTTGCTGTTGTCTGCGCTGTTGTCCTTTGCATAGTAATCTATAAGACCAGGTTCGGGTATGAGGCAAGGGTGGTTGGCGAAAATCCAGATGCAGGACGATATGCAGGCATTAATTTCATGAAAACCACATTGATTCTGATGGCGGTGAGCGGAGGGCTTGCAGGCCTTGCAGGAGTGGGTGAAGTGGCAGGGATTCATCATTATCTCGGATATCCGGCTTCCATATCCTCCGGATACGGGTTCACAGCCATTATTGTTGCCTGGCTTGCCAAACTTAACCCCGTTTATACAATAATTTCAGGGCTGTTTTTTGCAGGTATTCTGATAGGCGGAGACGCCATACAGATATCCCTCGGGCTTCCTGCCGCAACTGTTCAGATCATGAACGGAACATTATTGATATTTATCATAATGGGCGATTATTTTTTAAACCATAAAATCACAATACAATTCTTTGACAAATAGAATTTAAGGATTCCATATGGAAGACATGATTATTTCAACCCTTCAGAGAACCATGGTTGCAGGGACTCCTCTGCTGCTTGCCACGACAGGCGAGGTTATATGTGAACGCTCAGGTATTCTCAATCTCGGTGTTGAGGGCGTCATGGCCATAGGAGCTGTGGTGGCATTTATTGTTACGCTTGTGACAGGACAGCCCTGGCTCGGAGTGGCAGCGGCCATTGTTTCTGGAATGGCTGTTTCAATTATACATGCTTTTGCATCCGTTACCCTTCAGGCAAACCAGGTGGTATCAGGGCTTGCTTTGACCATGCTGGGCCTTGGGCTTTCAGGCATGCTTGGCAAGCCCTATGTGGGAAGGCCTCTTTCCATTAAAATGGAGGACTGGGCCATACCATGGCTTAAGGATATTCCCTGGGCCGGTAAAATTTTATTTTCCCAGACCCCGTTTTTTTACCTTGCAATTATCCTTGCTTTTGCTGCCTGGTTTTTCCTTGAGAGAACAAGGCTTGGAATTCAGATCAGGTCAACGGGAGAAAATCCGAAAGCAGCCGAAACCCAGGGAGTTAATGTGGGCTTTATCCGATACATGAGCGTGATTGCAGGCGGCGGTTTTTCAGCACTTGCAGGAGCGCATCTGTCCATTTCATATTCAAAATCCTGGATTGAGGGTATGACAGCGGGAAGAGGCTGGATTGCCATAGCCCTGACAATTTTTGCGCTTTGGAATCCTGGGCGGGCAATCTGGGCAGCTTTTCTTTTTGGAGGGATTTTTGTTGCCCAGTATCTTATGCAGCCTCTGGGAATTTCACCGAATTTTCTTGCAATGCTTCCCTATGTCGCAACCCTTGTGATACTTTTTGTTATAAGCCTGAAAGATCCCAGAAAATTGAATGCCCCTGCTATGCTTGCAGAACCGTATAAACGTGATGAACGGTAAAAAACATTTGATTTTTACATGAATTTTCACGATAATTACTGCATCATTCATTCCCGGAAATAAAGGAGAAAACATGGCAGAACCAATGGTATCCATTGATGAAATTTCAAAGATATTCCTTGCAACTGCGTGCCAGACGCTTGAATCCTCAACAGGTCAGGAAGTTACACATTCTGCAACTATCCAGAAAATTCCAAAGGTTTCCATGAAACCGGATCTTACAAGCTTTGTGCAGTTCAATGGCGATTATAACGGCCTTGTTGTCATGAATTTTTCTGCAAGCGCTGCCTTTGAGATATATAAATCCTATATGACCAAAATGGGAATGCCAAAGGAGGAGCTTGCCGCAAGCATTGAAGCGCCTGAAGTGACAGATACCATAGGAGAAATCACCAATCAGGTCATGGGAGGCCTTATACGGTCAGTTGAGGAAACATATGACCTTAATGCTGTTTTTGGCCAGCCAAAGGCACTCACCCTTAACAGTGCCATTACCCTTGTTATTGATTCTGACTATGGAGAGAACAGGCGCTTGTCATTAAAAATCGGAAATTATAGTTTCAGGATTGAAATTGTAATGGAACACACCGAGTTTATTCTGATTTAATGAAAAATTTTAAATATTTTTTTGTCTGTACGCTCTGTTCCATCATGGTATTCGGCACTGCTTTGACCTGTGCGTCTGCTGTTTCCATTCCCCAGGAGAAAAAAATTGCCGACAAATTCATGGCAATGATAAAAAAAAGACAGGTGATTCTGAAGGATCCCATTGTCAATCACATGGTAAGACGTGTGGGTTCTTTGATTCTGGCTTCTGTGCCTGCTCAGCCTTTCACCTATAATTTTTATGTGATAGACAGTAATGTATTCAATGCCTTTGCAAGTCCTGCTGCCAATATTTTTGTATACCGGGGGCTTATAACTTCCCTTGATTCAATCGATGAACTTGCCGGGATTCTGGCCCATGAGATAGCCCATGCGGTGAGCCGCCATGTCTCTCAGTCCATTGACCGGTCAAAATACATAGGAATCGGCAGCTTTGCAGGAATGCTGGCAGGGGCAATTCTTGGAGGTGCTTCAGGCCACGGCGGGGGAGCCACTCTCATGAAAGGGTCCATTGCCCTGGGCCAGACCGCAATGCTTGCTTTTACCAGGAATAATGAAACCGAAGCTGATGAAAAGGGGATAATGTTTCTGAAGAGAACCTGTTTTTCCCCTAAAGGGCTTTTAACCGGGCTTCTGAAAATAAGATCATCTGATTACCGCGGCATCGAGGCAATCCCGGATTACATGAAGACTCATCCCGGCACAGGCAGCAGGATCGCCCATGTTGAAACAATACTTTCCAATTATGTTCCTCTGCCTGACAAACCAGTGTGTAAAGAGGATTTCAGGTTTGACATGGTGAAATACAGGCTTGTGGGCCTTTATTCTGATATGGATTCCGGGTTTGCCCTTTTGTCTGAAAAATTGCGGAATGATCCTTCCAGCGCAGCTCTTCACTATGGCATGGGCCTTATGTATACAAGGAAGCTCATGATGAAAAAGGCCATGGCCCAGTTTGAGAAAGCTCTTTCCATTAATATTTTTGACCCCATGATTCTGCTTGAGATGGGCAAGCTTTATCTTGCAGATCAGGAACCTCAAAAGGCTTTGAATATTCTTGATGGAATGGATTCAGATCCGGTTGTGGGCATAATGGCAAAATATTATATTGCACGCTCATACCTTGTATTGGGGCAGCTTGCCGGGGCTCACAGGCTTTTTGGGGAGATTCTGGATACACATCCTGATCTGTATCCAAAAACCTGCTATTATATTGCCAAGATATTATCAATTCAGAAAAAGCAGGGCCTTTCCCATTATTACCTCGGCCTTTATTATTCCAAAATAAATAATCCGCCCGCTGCTGTTATTCATCTGAAAAAGGCCCTTGACACTCTTAAAGACAAATCTGACATTAAAAAGGCAGAAATTCTTTTGCGCAAACTTGAAAAACCCGGAACCGGCAATAATGTTTCCTGCGGTTCCGTATACTTTCATAATTGTGCCTGATTTATTCTGAAAACAGTTTTACCAAGCTTTAATCCGTGTTATATTAGGCCTGATTGTTTTTTTTGGTTTTGACTCAGGGATAAAAATTTATGAATCATGATAAGTGCGTCAGAATTCTCAGGTCGGCAATTCAGAGCCAGGGGCATCCAGGCCCTCCAGAGAAAGGCAGGTTTCAGTCAACAAGTGTAATTGCACTATTTAGCATTACAGATACCGGAGCAAATCTTCTTTTTATTCAGAAGGCAGATATACAGGGGTATCCATGGGCCAATCAGATGGCTTTTCCAGGGGGGCACAGGGATGAAGGCGATATTTCCACAGAGCAGACAGCCTTAAGGGAACTTTCCGAGGAAATGGGCATAGACAGAAAAGATGTTGAAGTAATGGGCTCGCTTGGCCATTTTCAGACCATAAATAATAAAGATATTGAAGCCTGGGTCGGAGTGTGGAATAAAAAGGGAAAGATTCTTCATGACCCGTCTGAAATATCACGGGTATTTCAGATTCCTCTTGACCATCTGATTGATGTCCACATGAAAAACGGTTTTAACGGAACAATGCCCGACGTGATGCACCTGAAATACCCGTATAAGGATGTAGTGATATGGGGCGTAACAGCAAAAATTGTGCATCACCTGATCGAGATACTGCTTAAGAATGCATAGGTTATCCTGTTTTTAATCTTTTTTTGAGCCTCAGGCCGGTTTTGATCATCAGAAACAGGCTGAGAAACCCCAGGAATGCAGGAAACCATATATGATCATGAAAGGCCTGCACTCTGTATCCCGTTATAATCCCCACAGCTGCAAAGGCAAATACAGGCACCATCAGAATAATTATGGCCCAGCATGCAAAATTGGTATCATACCAGGGAACTATGGGTTTCCTGAAAAAGGGATTTTGATCCAGTTGCATTTGTATTTCCTGTAATTTTAATGTATAACCACAACATATAGATTTTTTTTCTTGACAAACAACAATATGTTGCCTAAATTTATGATTCATCACTCCTGATATTTTTTCAGTGAGCGTAAAATCAGTATGCAGGTTAGGATAATTTCAATCAGATTTCAAGAGGTGGTTTATGTTTGATCAGATAAAAAAACGGGATGGAAGAATCGTGGAGTTTGATTCTTCAAAAATTACGCACGCAATACAGAAAGCAGGCCAGGCAACAGGTGAATTTGGTGAACGGGAAGCAAAAAAAATGACTCTCAAGGTTGTTACTCTGGCAAGGGATCTGCGCCTGGGGCCTGTTCCTGAAGTTGAAGAGATTCAGGATATTGTGGAAAGAGTTCTGCTTGATTCTCCGTTTTACAAGACTGCCAAGGCATATATCATCTATCGGGAGCAGCACAATCAGATAAGAAAAATTGCCATTAAAGAAAATGTCGGCCTCATGGAATCCTATATCAGGAGAATGGATTGGAAGGTTAAGGAAAACAGTAATATGAGCTATTCCCTTCAGGGGCTGAACAATTATATTTCTTCTGATATTACTGCTGAATACTGGCTTAACAAAATTTATCCGCCAGAGGTCAGACAGGCTCATTACAATGGAGACCTTCATATTCATGATTTAAGCCTTTTGTCTGTATATTGTGTGGGCTGGGATCTTCAGGATCTGCTGGCAGAAGGTTTCAAGGGAGTGGCAGGCAAGGTTGAATCTTCTCCTCCCAAACATTTCAGAAGTGCACTTGGCCAGATAGTCAACTTTTTTTATACGCTTCAGGGAGAAGCAGCCGGAGCCCAGGCCATGTCCAATTTTGACACTCTGCTTGCTCCTTTTATCCGTGAAGATAATTTATCCCGTAAAGAAGTTAAACAGGCTCTTCAGGAATTTGTCTTCAATATCAATATTCCCACAAGGGTCGGTTTTCAGACTCCTTTCACCAATATTACCATGGATCTGAATGTGCCTTCCACTCTGAAGGATTCACCGGTCATGATTGGAGGAGAATACAGGCAGCAGACCTATGCAGAGTTCCAGGAGGAAATGGATATACTCAATGCTGCATTTGCCGAGGTAATGATGGAAGGCGATGCCAAGGGTCGTGTTTTCACTTTTCCCATTCCCACCTATAATATCACAGAAAATTTTGACTGGTCCAACCCGAACCTTGAAAATATATGGAAAATGACTGGTAAATACGGAATTCCGTATTTTTCCAATTTTGTTAATTCTGATATGGATCCTGAAGATGCAAGATCCATGTGCTGCCGCCTGAGGCTGGATAACAGAGAGCTGAGAAAAAGAGGCGGCGGGCTTTTTGGCGCAAACCCCCTGACAGGCTCCATCGGGGTTGTTACTCTGAATCTTCCGAGAATAGGCTATCTTGCACAGAATGAATCTGATTTCATTGAGCGGCTGGACAAGCTCATTAAGTGTGCTGCTGACTCATTGACAATCAAACGTAAAATTCTTGAAAAATTCACCCAGGGAGACCTTTATCCATATTCAAAATTCTATCTGCGTAAAATCAAGGAAAGCACAGGTTTCTACTGGCGCAACCATTTTTCCACCATAGGAATTCTGGGAATGAACGAAGCCTGTCTTAATTTTCTCGGCACAAACATTGCCACATCTGAGGGCCAGGATTTTGCCATTAAAATCATGGATCATATCAGAACCGTGATTGAGCAGCTCCAGGAACAGACAGGTGAAATATTCAATCTTGAAGCAACTCCTGCAGAGGGAACCACTTACCGTTTTGCCAGTATGGACAAGGCAAAATTTGAAGATATTATCTGTGCAAATGAAGAGGAATACAGACAGGGCAGTGATCCCTTTTATACCAACTCAACCCATCTTCCGGTAAATTATACTGATGATGTCTTTGAGGCTTTGGAGCTTCAGGACGGGCTTCAGACAAAATATACAGGCGGTACTGTTCAGCATCTTTTTCTTGGGGAAGAGGTCACTGATACCTCAATCGTGAAAAATCTTGTGAACAAGGTTTCAAGTTCATTTAAACTGCCGTATTTTACACTTACTCCGACTTTCAGTGTATGTCCTTCCCACGGCTATATTCCGGGTGAACATGCAAAATGTGATATCTGTGATGCAGATACAGAAGTGTATTCAAGAGTAGTGGGCTATTTAAGGCCTGTCAGGCAGTGGAACAAGGGCAAGCAGACGGAATTCTGCATGCGCAAAACCTATAAGGTGGCCTGATTTCTGATATGAAAATAGGAGGTTTTCAGAAAAACACCCTGATTGATTTTCCAGGAACAATTGCCTGTATTGTTTTTACCAGGGGGTGTAATCTTTTGTGTCCTTATTGCCATAACCCTGACCTGGTTTCAGTTTCCGGGGCCGGGTCAGGTCATGTTCATGAGAAAGATCAGATTTTGCGCTTTCTTGAAAAAAGGAGGGGCCTTGTTGAAGGGGTTGTGATCAGCGGAGGAGAACCGACCCTGCAGCCGGATCTTGCAAATTTCTGTCAGGAAATCAAAGACATGGGATACCGGCTTAAGATGGATACAAACGGAACCTGCCCTGAGGTTCTGGAAAGGCTTCTTGCTCGCAATCTTCTGGATTTTGTCGCCATGGATATAAAAACCCTGCCTGAAAATTATCATATATTGTCCGGCCGGAAATCAGATTATGCGCAGATTTATGAAAGTATCCGGCTTTTAATGAAAGCTGCCCCTGATTATGAGTTCAGAACAACATGTGTAAGGCCTTTTATTGATATGGATATCATGGAAGGCATCGGAAATATAATCAAGGGGGCCAGAGCCTGTATTCTTCAGAAATGCATAAGAACTGTTGATGTGCTTGATCCCGGATTTCTGGCCGTGGATGATCATTTCTTTTCAGATGATCAGATGACGGAGCTTCAGGGTATAATTGCCGGGTATGTTGATAAAACTTTTATCAGGTAGCAGGAAAATCATATGGAATATCCCCTTGTAAAGGCCTGTATCAATCTTGATGCCATTGCCCGTAATATAGCATGCCTCAAAAATATGACAGGGCCGGATGTCATGTTCATGGCCGTGGTCAAGGCTGATGCCTATGGCCACGGAGCTGTGCAAACAGCATGCAAAGCCCTTGAAACCGGTGCTGACTGGCTTGGAGTTGCAAGGCTTGATGAAGCGCTTGAACTCAGGCATGCAGGTATTGATGCACCTGTTCTTGTTTTCGGTTATATACATCCCGGCCAGGTTACCATTGCATGTGATCTGGATATTATTGTGAGTGTGTATGATTTTGACATGGCAAGGGCATTGTCATGCCAGGCCGAGGCATGCGGCAGGAAATTAAGGGTTCACCTCAAGATCGACACCGGCATGGGGCGTGTGGGCGTGATTGTCCCGGATGAAACTGTTTTTGATATGATTCAGCATATGGCCCGGCTTCCGGGAATCGACCTTGAAGGGATCTATACTCATTTTGCCGCTGCAGACCATGAAGACAAAACATATGCCATGATGCAGGCAGAACGCTTTGTCTCTCTGGTGGAGGGGCTTGAGGCCAGGGGAGTTTTTTTCAGGGTCAGGCATGCGGCAAACAGTGCAGCCATAATGTCCTTGCCTGAATCTCATTTTGATATGGTAAGGGCAGGGATTGCTATGTATGGACTTTATCCCGGGCCTTCCATGAAAAAATCTGAAATCGAGCTGATTCCTGCAATGGAACTCAAATCAATCATCAGTTCTGTAAAAGAAGTTCCAAAAGGTTTTTTCGTAAGTTATGGCATGACATATGAAACGGAAAAACCCACACGGCTTGCTTCTGTCCCCATTGGATATGCTGATGGGTTTTCAAGGCTGTTTTCGTCCAACGGGTATATGCTTGTGAACGGATGCAGGGCTCCTGTTGCAGGCAGGGTGTGCATGGATCAGACAATGCTTGATGTGGGTTCAATCCCTGGAGTTGCACCGGGGGATGAAGTTGTGATAATGGGTGCCCAGAAAGGTATGATAATCGGAGCTGATGAACTTGCAGCAAGGATCAATACAATTAACTATGAAATTGTTTCCGGGCTGACCTCCAGGGTGAAGCGTGTCTATTCTGATTCAGGCTCAGGATAAACCATTTTGCCTGTCATGGACAAATCATAACCTCCATATTCCTCGGCAGCAGCCTGAATAATCTTGCCCTTTAAAAGAGACAGAAAAAACTGGATTCCCTGGTCAAAAAATCTGTCTTTTGCTATCAGAAGGTCAAAGCGTTCCCAGCATACAGGAATGAAATCAAGTCCAAGCACTCCTGCTACCGGCTTTATGCCCGGGCCGGCATCGGCATTTCCGGATAAGACCTGCAGGCCTATATCCATATGTCTTGTAAAACATGAATCATATCCTTCAATGGTTTCCCCTTTGACTCCTGCTTTTTTCAATTCTCTGTCCAGAAGCAGGCGGGTTCCTGTTCCCATCTGGCGGTTTGCTATTTTTATGCCTTTTTTTCCAAGGTCTTTTACTGATTGGATTTTTTTCGGGTTTTTCTTTTGAACAATGATTCCCTGCTCCCTTGAGCAAAAATTGACAACAGCCGGCATCTGCTGCATTTCGTCTTTTAAAAAGGGGAAATTATACTTTTCATCTTCAGAAACAAGATGACTTGATGCAATATGGCACAGGTTTTGTTTCAGAGCCTGAAGCCCTCCCATTGACCCGGCATTTCCAAACATGGCCATGTGGTTCTTATGCTTTATGTTAAAGGTGGCAATAACCTTGTCAAGCAGAAGCTCATAGCTGCCTGCAATGAGGACACGCCAGT
>CAYUOB010000041.1:1733-21672 GCA_964446145.1 uncultured Desulfobacula sp. | reverse complement strand
TTGATAAATACGGAACCGGCCTGATTTCAATAGGGGATAAAAATATAAGAATTGCCACAATATGTTCATCTGCACCTGCAAGTCTTGCAAACAGGGATTGCCTGCTGGTTTCTTCTTCAAAAAAAAGCCCGAAATAGGCATCATCACATGCTGCAACCACACAGGTTCCATTCCTGGCAATATCAATTATGATATCTGCAATCCGTCCGGCTTCGTCCATGCTTAGAGAATAACCGCTCGGATTATGGGGAAAATTCAGTACAGTGACAATTTTTTTATTATGTTCTGCCTGCTTTCTTATGACCTGTTCAAAGGAATCAATATTGAACCGCGTCAATTCGTCATTAAATGTCTTGAACTGCACAATGCGGGCCTGGTTTCTGACGCAGAACGTCATATTATAATTGCCCCAGATCATGTCGGGCATGACAATGACATCTTCAGGGTCAACCCACATATCAGATAATATGCTGATACCGTGGGTAATACCTGAGGTAACAACAGGAAGGCTTGTTTCCTTGTTTTCAAGGCCTGGATTTTTTCTGAATATTTCATTTTTCCATTTTTCCCTGAGCCCTGGAATTCCATAGGAAGGCGCATAAGGCAGATATTCATCAGGTTCAATGCCTTTTATAAACCCGGTAACTGAAGGCAGGCTCAGAACGTGGCCCTGTTCTTTTGCAATACCTATGGTTGCGTTTATTTTGTCAGCTTTCTGTTTTGCTTCTGCTCCCTGGCTTAAAATGCCCTTTGGAAAAAACAATTCTCTGCCCATTCTTGAAAGCATCTCAAAAACATGGGGGTTTTGGTTCAGGATAATTTCATTAAGTTCTTTTGCAATCGGGTTCATAATCATCCTTTTTGTAAAAATAATTTTCAATTAAGATTTAAAAAAACTAAAAAAAAACTCTGCGGCCTTGTCAGGACAAGAAGCCACAGAGTTTTTTAAAACCTTAAACCTGTCAGGGTCTGACTTATCGTCTCTTGGAGGCCTTGATCGGGTTGATCTTCTGTTTTTTGGTGGTTTCAACCACTTTGACATGGGTTGCCATATTGCAGATACCATTCTTCCATTTCAGGGAAGGATCGGGTGCAGCAGTACAGTATGCACCTGTCTCAAATTCTGAAATCCTTGCACATCCCTTGCATTCATCAATTATGGGCAGGCAGGCGCCTTCATTATAGCTGCAGCCTTTGGCAGTCATGAACACACAATCTTCACCTTCACGAATAGTTGTACAAATCATAATCATTATCCTGTAACTTTAATATATGGTTTGAATTTAAACCTGTAAATCTTTCATAAAGCAAATCTAAATAACATGAGTTGAAAAAATTGTCAATCCTTAGGATTGTATATTATCAAGGTTTTTGATAAAACAGATCACATGAAATTTTTAAATAATACTCCTTTAATACTGGCTTCTGCTTCTCCAAGAAGAAAAGACCTGCTTGAAAAATCAGGCATAAGCCTTGAAATTTTTCCTGCTGATATTGATGAAACTGCTGTATCATGCAAAGACCCTGAAAAATATGTCCAAAACCTTGCTCTTCAGAAAGCTGAATATGCGGCAGGTTTTTACACTGATGCATGGGTGCTGGGTGCTGACACAATTGTTGTGGCTGACAATACCATTTTGAACAAGCCAAGGTCACGGGACCATGCCATAAATATGCTTCAAATGCTGAACGATTGTGAACACAGTGTTTACACAGGCTTTTGCATACTGAAACACAATAGCACCCGGAAAATCATTAATGCAGTACAGACACAGGTAAAATTCCGCCATCTGAGTACAAACGAAATACTCTGGTATGTAAATACGGGCGAACCCTTTGATAAAGCAGGAGGCTATGGTATACAGGAAAAGGCAGCCTCTTTTGTAAAATCAATATCAGGATCATACTCCAATGTTGTGGGACTGCCGGTTTGTGAGGTAATGCAGGCTTTTATAAAGCTTAACATAGTTCAATTTCAGGAGATACAAAATCATGCTGTCCGTTAAAAACAATTTCAATGCTGTAATGCGGCAGATCAACGATGCTGCCCTGTCCTGCGGCCGCAATCCAGAAGAAATAACTTTGATTGCCGTGAGCAAAAAAAAAGAAATCCCCGTTATTCTGGAAGGAATCAATGCAGGTGCGGCACATCTGGGAGAAAATTACATCCAGGAAGCTGTCAGAAAAATAGATTCAATTGGAAAAAACAGAGTATGCTGGCATTTCATAGGTCATCTTCAGACAAAAAAAGCCAAATCAGCAGTAAAATATTTTGAATATATCCACACTGTCGACACCATTAAACTGGCAAGGGAAATCCAGAAACAGGCATTGAAAATCAACAAAGTTCAGAAAATTCTCCTGCAGGTCAACATAGGAGGCGAAGAAACAAAATCAGGGGCTGATATCATGGATATTCACGAGCTTGCACACAAGGTTATGCAGCTTGACAATTTAAGCCTCAAAGGCCTGATGTGCATCCCTCCCTATTGCGCTGACCCGGAACTTGCACGGCCCTATTTCAGAAAGCTTGCACAGATACGGGATAAGATAAAAGAAGAATTCAAAAACCCTGCCATAATGGAGCATCTGTCCATGGGCATGAGCAATGATTTTAAAATTGCCATTGAAGAAGGGGCAACAATGATCAGAGTGGGCACATCCATATTCGGGAGAAGAGAATGAAAATTCTGCTGCACATATGCTGTGCTCCATGCTCCATTTATCCTGTCAATGTCTTAAGACAGATGGACATGCAGGTAATGGGCTTTTTTTACCGGCATAATATTCACCCTTTCCAGGAATGCATGAAAAGGGAAAATACTTTAAGGCAATATGCTGATTCCATCGGGCTTAAAGTGATATATCAAAAGGATTACAGGCTTGAGGAATTTCTTCAGTCAGTTGTTTTCAGGGAAAAAGACAGGTGCAGGTATTGTTATCATGACAGGCTCAATGCAGCGGCACTTGTTGCAAAAAAAGGAAAATTCAAGGCTTTTTCCACCACTCTTTTATATAGTAAATTTCAAAACCATGAGAGAATAAGACAGACAGGAGAAGCTTTGGCAAAAAAATACGGCCTTGACTTTGTTTATCACGATTTCAGAGAAGGCTGGAAATACGGGATTGAGGAATCAAAACGTCTTGGCATGTACCGCCAGCAGTATTGTGGATGCATATACAGTGAAAAGGACAGGTATTTTACGAAGGCTTGACTGGCTTTGTCCTTTTGAACTGCCTTAACATGTTCACAAAACGCTTATCAGTACTGTCAAGCCTTGCTGCAAGTACGGAAAACAGATGCTTTGCAACATCAGGGTATTTTTCAATGACCTCGCTGAGTTTATCTCCGGGAAAACGCTTAACAATGGAACGGCCTTTGGATATGATGGAAGCTGACCTTGGTTCTCCTGTAATTGCTGACATTTCACCGAAATAATCTCCAGGCTGAACAATTTCAGCTATTTTTTTACCTCCCTTGACAACATAAAGCCCGCCCTGGACAAGTTTGAAAAAATCAATATCTGTATTACCCTCACGTATAATAACATCTTTGTCCTCATAGCGTTCCACATCGGGATTGACAAGATAGGCAGGCAATGCTTCCTTTGTTATTGTGGTTTTCTTCAATACTTCCTCAAGGGAAGTCTCTCCAGACCTTACCTTGTCAAGGCCTGCATCGCGCAAGGTTACCATTTTTTCCTGCATGGCAATCTTTCTGAGCTGGTCTTCAGGAACTTCTGCGCTTATGGCTTTGGCAACCTCATCTGTCACTTCCATAAGTTCATAAAGGCCCACCCTGCCCTTGTATCCTGTACCATTGCAATGACTGCATCCCTTTGGCCCGTAAATTTTAAGGTCTTTTATCTCCTCCTTTGAAAATCCCTGAAGCTCAAGCTCCTTTGGATCATAACCAGTTACTATCTGCTTGCATTCAGGGCAAAGCCTCCTTGCAAGGCGCTGGGACAGAACCATGGTCACGGAAGATGCAAGCATATACGGTGGAATTCCGATATCAACAAGCCTCCCTATGGTGGAAGGACAATCATTGGTATGCAGAGTGGCAAATACAAGATGCCCTGTCATGGCTGCCTTGATCGCAATTTCCGCAGTATCCATATCCCTTATCTCACCCACCATGATAATATCGGGGTCCTGCCTTAAAAAAGCCTTGAGCGCAGCGGCAAATGTCATTCCCACTTCTTCTCTGACCGGTACCTGGTTGATGCCCTTGAAATTAAATTCAACGGGATCTTCAGCAGTTAAGATTTTAATATCATCCTTGTTCAGGCGGTTCAGAATGGAATACAGGGTTGTTGTTTTTCCGCTTCCTGTGGGGCCTGTGACAAGAAGAAGGCCATATGGCCGGGAGATACAGCGTTTCAGGCTTTCAAAGGTTGATGGTTCAAATCCAAGCTTGGTAAGGTCAATATTAAGTGCGCTCTGATCCAGAATACGCATTACAATGCTTTCACCGAACAGGGTGGGCAATGTTGAAACCCTGAAATCAATGGATTTTTTTTTCCCGAGTTTGAGCTTTATCCTGCCGTCCTGGGGGACTCTTCTTTCTGCAATATCAAGCTGTGCCAGAATTTTGATTCTTGAAACAACAGCATTTTTAATGGTAACAGGGAGATTCATTGCCTTGTACATTGACCCGTCAAGACGGTAACGCACCTGAAATGATTTTTCAAAGGGCTCAATGTGAATATCACTTACTCCATCATTGATGGCCTTGGTCAGAATGCCGTTCACAAGCTTGATGATGGGAGCATCAGAGGCCATGAACTGATCCTGGTCTTCATCAATGTCAGATGTCCCGACTTCAAGTTCTTCTGCCGCTTCAGACACAAGAGATCCAAAATCTTCCACAGAAGTAACCGGCTCATCATCTTCCTGATCATCTTCAAATCTCAGAAAACTCTTATACTCCTCATCGCTTATTTTATAAAAATCACGAAAAGCCTGAATAATATCATTTTCTGTTGAGACAAAAACCTGAATGGTTTTGCCGGTTTTTTTCTGCAATTCCTCAACAATACCCGTATCAGTGGGTTCGACCATTGTAATTGACAATTCCTCCCCTTTGAGTTCAAGGGGAAAGGCCATTGCCGGTTTGGCAAGATCGTATGTGAAAAATTTGAGCAGTTCAGGGTCGGGTTTAATATCTGAAAACCTTATTACATTATAATTATAAAGCCGGCCCAGAACATTCACTATGGTGTCGGGGTCAATATATCCTTTGGTAAGCAGGATACTGCTGAGCCGTTCATTGGTTTTCCTGTGAATCTGAAGAGCTTCGTCCAGCTGCAGACTGGTAATCTGACCTTCCTTGGAAAGGATTTCACCGATTTTTGTCTTTCCTGCACCGCTCTGGTCTTTGATGGTCGATTTCAGGCTGGATTTTTTACCCATGTTGTTCTATTCAGTCCTTTTTATAATTTTTATGAATCCTGAATCCTCCTGCACACACAAGAAGAATACCCAGAATATAAAAGGCAGCCTTGATAATTGTAAGTTTATTTCTGAAAAATTCTATGGTTTCAATTCTCGGCATTACCTGGGGGATCCTGTAGAAAACCGCAAGTCCCACCAAAACCAGAACTATACCATAATAAAAGCCAAATCTGTTTTTGTCCATTGCAAATTAATCCTTTTCAAACAGCTCAATCTGATGCTTGAACATGTTTTCAATTCTTTCAAGCTCATCCATATATTTTTCAAGATCATCAAACAATAATTCATTGTTTTTTTCAAGTTCTGCCAGTTTTTTTGCCAGGGCGCTGATTTTTGTACCATCCTGTATATTGGAAGCTTCAACAAGTTCCTGACTAATTCCGGCAATTTTGCTCTCATTTTTCTCGATTGCAGTTTCAATGGAATCTATTTTTATTTTCAAAGGCTTCAATTGTTTTGATCTCAGTGTGACAATCTCCGATTTTTTCTGCCTTATTTCCTTTTTTGACAGCCTGAGTACCTGCTTTTTTTCATTCCGGCCTGTATCATCTTCATCCCACCCTATTTTTTCCAGGAACTGCCCGTAATTACCCTCAAAAACTTCAACCCGGTTATTTTTAAATACAATAAGCCTTGTGGCAAGGGAATGCAGAAACATTTCATTATGGGTCACAATCATGACAGCTCCCCTGAAATTATCAAGGGCAGCCACAAAAGCGTCACACGACTCCATATCAAGGTGATTGCTGGGCTCGTCTAGCAGAAGAAGGTTAAGAGGCTTCATAAGAAGCTTTCCAAGCATCACCCTTGATTTTTCTCCTCCGGACAACACGGAAATTTTTTTTAAAGCTGCATCGCCGCTGAACATCATGGCACCGCAGATATTTCTTGCAGCCTGCCTGCGGCAGTCCGGATCCGCATTCATCAATTCCTGTTCAATGGTGAACTCATCATTAAGGGACTGGACATTTGTCTGTTCAAAATATCCATACTCAACTGCAGGATTCATCTGTATTCTGCCAGATAAAGGCAAAATGCTTCCATTTATCAGTTTCAAAAAACTTGTTTTCCCTCTGCCGTTTTTTCCTATGATACCTATGCGGTCTCCAGGGTAAACTGTCATGGAAAAACCATCAATCAAAAGATTATTTTTGTCCCATCCAAAGGCAAGGTCTTCAATATTCAGAACCTGTTTGCCTGAAAAAGGCAGATAATTAAAAGAAAAATCAAGGGTTTCAAGTTTTTGAAGTTTTTGTTTTGATTCTGTTTTCTCCAGGGTTTTAATGCGGGACTGGACCATATTGGCAAGCCTTGCCTTTGCCCTGAACCTGGAAATAAACACCTGCATTTCTTTTCTGCGTTTTTCCTCATTTTGTCTTGTTTTTTCATAAACTTCCTCATCCTTTGCAATCTGGTTATAATATTTGGATGTGGTTCCCTTGATTTTTTTGATTTTATGACGGTGGATTCCTGCAACATGGGTGACAATATTATCCATGAAGCTTCTGTCGTGCGTAACCAGTAAAAGTTCACCCTGCCATGATACAAGAAATCCTGAAATCCACCTTATGGAAGCAATATCAAGATAATTGGTGGGTTCGTCAAGGATCAGAAGATCAGGATGTGACACAAGCACCTTTGCAAGATTGAGCCTGACCTGAAATCCTCCTGAAAATTCCTCCGGGTCACGGGTAAAATCATCCCGGGAGAACCCGAGCCCTGCCAGTATTTTTTCAGCTTTCCAATAATGATCCTTTTCATGATCCGCAAGGCCCTGCATGGCTTCTTCTATCACGCTTTTACAGGAAAATACGATTTTCTGGGACAAGAACCCGATCGTATACCCGGCAGGATATGAGATACTTCCTTCATCTGGATGATCACGGCCTGTTATCATATTCAAAAGAGTGGTTTTGCCGTGGCCGTTGCGCCCCACAAGCCCCACTCTTTCACCGGGATTGATCTGGAATCCTGTCTCAGACAAAAGTACCTGATCTGCAAAGCTTTTTGAAATATTATCAATCATCAACATGGTTAAAATCAGTCAATACCATTTAATTATTAACGCTGCAACAGGGCATCATAGCATTGTGATCGTGATTTTTAAACCAAAAGAAGGGTTAATTGGCGGTATTAATACTGTATGGGCTCCACTCACACCGGTCTTTATAGGGGAATTTAAAAAGTTCTGTGGCAAGTATTGTGAAATCCTTATGGCGAATGACAAGATAGGACACCTTTTCCTTACCCATGATATTTTCAATTCCAACTGCTGCATACAGGGTAAGATACCTGTTCTTTACAAAACATTTCACAGCGCCTGTAACAATTTTCATATCAGATTCTTCATGAACCTCAAAAAGATCAATCATGGTGATTGTAAAGGGCTGTCCTTTAAAATAATCAGGTGCATCTGTTCTTGTGAGCTCACACCTTAAAAAATTTTTAAAGCTCATTTCCAGCTGATGAAATTCAAACTCCCCTGCAGAAGCAGGAATACACAAGAAAACAATAATCATTATGAAAGATGATAAATAAAGATATTTTTTCATGGATTCTCAGGCCCTTTTCCCTGCAAGGGTTTCAATGGTGCTTTCCAGATTCTGCAGGATAACCGGCTTTATATGCACTGATTTAAATCCTGAAAATTCAGACATGAATTTATTTTTTACATCGGACTTATGATAACCGGTTCCAATGATAACAGGAACTGCAGGATTTATTTTCAGAATCTGTTTAACAAAAACATCAGAGGGCATCCCATTGAGATTGTGACGTGTAATAATGAGCTTGAATTTATCCGGATGAAGCCTGAATGTTTCAAGGGCCTGCCTGCCTGCCGTAAATACAGAAGGTTGAAATCCCATCTTAGTTACAATGTTTTTTATCATCTGAATTCTTTTATCATTGGAATCCAGTATAAGGACATGATCCGTGCCTGTTACCATATTTTTGTCAGGGTTTTCTGCATTGCGTGCAACCCATTTTTTCCCGTCAAAGGGAAAAAGATTTTCAACATCCACTTTAAAAGCTTTTGAAGCAATGAATTCATCGGCCTTATTATCAGGAATTTTTGCGATTATTCTGCTGTTACGGGAAATATAGAACCTGAGCCATTTTCTGTAAATATTGTTCTGGCCCGTCAGAATCAGCAATTTAGGCCCTGCAATACAATTAACCTGAATGGAATGGTATATCACAGGATAATTTGAAAAAGGCGCCTTGGCTTCCCTGTAATTTTCTTTGACAAAATCAAGTATGAAATCGCGTGCCATACAGGGGCTCAACCATATCAGAACAGCAAAAAAGACAATCAATAATTTTTTCATGCAAATCTCCATATGACAATAATCGGTACACACTGGTTATCGGCAGAAAAACAGATAATCTTGACTGCATGTTTTAAAGCAGGGTTGCAGCTCCCAGAAGCATCAGGGCAGAAAATATGCCTGTAAAAATCAGAATCCTTTTATGATCGGTTTTTCTTCTGCCCCTGAAAATACTCAATACAAGCCCGGAAACACAGAAGATAATGCCGAAACTCACAATATGAACAAGATAATACAGATATTGATAATCCCAGTCTGTACGCAATTTCAAATGATAAAACCTGTCAAAAAAAGTTTCAAACTCAGGCTGGGCACGGTTAAAAACCAGTAAAATCAACAATAAGAGCAACCATGCTCCAATATTAAGGAAAAACAGAAGTTTTGCCCAGAAATCATTTGTCTTACGTCTGTCCAAAAAAATTCCCTTATTTCATGAATTTCAGCTCAAATATTACAATTATTGGATTTTTTATAACATTTATTACATATTTTTTATATATAAATTTCAGCCTGTTTTATAACATATTGAAAAAACATACAATTCGATAATGGCACATATATTGCTTCTTCATTAAGTATAATTTAAAAACCATTAATGCAATGAAAAGGAGTTGTCTGAATGAAAAAAATATTTTTATTTTATCTGTGCGTGTTCCTTTTATGTACAAATATTTCCTTTGCCACAAATATCACCATCCCGGATTTAAATTCATCTTCCTCAAATTCATGGTATGGAACCCATGAAGACCAGGAAGTTGAGCCGGGTATGGCAAGGTCACAGGCATGGGACCTGGAAGGTTTTTTTGTAAACGGCACTGTTCTAAGCCTAGTTGGCGGATATGACTTTAAAAACGGCGCAGGGTCAGGCAAGAAATTCTATTCAGGGGATATTTTCATTGATATTACAGGTGATGCTGTCTACGGTAACACAAAGGGCAGCGAAAACGGCAACAGACAGGTAGCCAACACCTTTGGATATGATTATGTCCTGGACCTTGACTGGGATAATTTAACCTATGATCTATATGGAATCAACGGGAACTCAAAAGTGCTGACAGCATATTACAAACAGAACCAGGGCTCAAGCCCGTGGAGATATGATTCCGGCGGCACTCTTATATACAAGGACAAAAACTTTGACTATATTACCGGCCTGACCGACGGTCAGACAGGGTTTCTCGGCGGGCTCCACAATAAACTGTCCATGGATCTTAGTTTTCTCAACACCCTGACAGGCAATGCCCATACTGATTTCACCGTTCACTATACCATGGGATGCGGCAATGACAATATCATGGGATATGGTACAATACCCAATCCAGAACCTGCAACCATGATACTTCTGGGATTCGGGCTCATAGGAATTGCAGGAATCGGCAGAAAAATCAAATCATGATACTGATGCGCCACCTGTTGAATCTGGTTGTCGACACATTCATCAAAACCTGTTATATATGAAAATCAGGCAGGGTATATCAATCTGTAAAAATATTGGAATCAGGTGATATTATGACACATGAAGACAAAGGGCATTATGCCCTGAAACATGAAAATCTTGAAATTGATCAGGCCGTATGTGACCATATAAAATCAAGCGCAGACAACAACCTTGTTACCTGCGCCTCTGCACACAGAATTGCAGGCTCTCTCGGCAAGACCCCGGCTGAGGTGGGAGCTCAGATTGATCTTCTGGAATTCCAGCTCACAGAATGCCAGCTTGGATTGTTCGGTTACCCAGACAAACAGAAAAAAATCGATCCTGATATTGAGATAAGCCCTCAATTGAACGAAGAACTGGATAAAGCTGCAGAAGACAAGAGGATATCGTGCCACGGATGCTGGGAAATTGCAAAAAAACTGAAAATCAAAAAGCTTGATGTAAGTTCGGCATGTGAGAAAAAAAACATAAAGATCAAACAATGTCAGTTAGGTGCTTTCTGAATCATACACCTTTCTGCGGGCTCTGCGCTTTCTTGTTTTTTTCTGCTTCCTGATTTTTCTTATTCGTTCCTCCTCACGGGCAGGCCTGCCTGACACATGTGCCTCAATTTTATCCACAAGAGTTCGCAAGGCCAGAAACCGGTTTAGATGCTGAGATCTGGCTTTGCCGCATTTTACACATATATTTGTTTGCTTATGCCTTAAAAAAACCGCAGAGCTGGATTTGTTCACCTTCTGCCCTCCCCTGCCAGAAGCTTTTATGAATTTTTCCTCAATATCATTCCTGCGGATACCAAGAGCCTTCATCTTTTTTTCAAGTGCGTCAATTTTATCTTTTCCAGGCCCCATAATCTGATAATCTCCATTATTTTTCAATATTCATCATGTTGATGATATATCAGACAGCATCAGAATAATCAGTATATTTTTGTTCAGGCCTTGACAATACATTGAATTCAGTGTTTTATATTTAATGTGAATACAGATTCACATTAAGGATCATATTATGAGAGCCAGAAAACTGAATACAGAAGCCAGACAGGAACAGATTGCAGGGGCGGTTCTGAGTTTGATTGGAACACATGGAGTACAGAACCTGAGCATTGCAATGGTTGCTGAACATGTCGGCATTGTGCCCTCTGGTATATACCGCCATTTTAAAGGCAAAGATGAGCTGCTCAACGCTGCCCTTGAACTGATCGGCAAAAAACTGGCAGCAAATGTGGATAAAATCTGCCGGCAAAGCTCTGATGCTCTGGACAGGCTTCGGCTGCTTCTGATGCATGAAACCACTATGCTTATTGAGAACCAGGCAATACCCCACATTGTATTTTCAGAAAGCATATTCACTGAATCAGAACATCGTAAAACCAGAATCAAATCCATAATGGACGGCTATTTCCACAAAATCAGAGAAATTATCTGTAAGGGCCAGCAGGACGGAAGGATAAGACCTGATATAGATTCCCTGACAATAAGCCTCATGTTCAAGGGAATGATTCTGCCGGCAGTTGTGCTGTGGAAAACCAGTGACAAGGGCTTTGATCTTGTCAGACACGCTGAATCCGCATGGGAGCTGTTCCAGTCGGCAGTCTCAATCCAGACATGAAAAAAATATAATTGATACCGGGAAAAACAATATTATGAAACCAGGGAGAAAACCAAAATGACAAAACAATTGAAAAGAGCCGGAATGATATTGATATTTATGTTTGTTCTGACTGCACCTGCATGGGCTGGAACTGATTATTCCAGCAACAGAAGCATGGGGCAGGCCAGAGGCAGACAACGGGGCCGGGGCAGGCACAGATGAGCCCCGCTGGAGAAACAATGATACCCGGACAGGCAGACAAGAAGAAAATGACCGGATTTCGCAAATGGGCTGTTGTGATACTGACTCTGGGGTTTATATGCCTTGTGATATTTTTTGGAATCCACAGGATACGTGAACGGCTGAAACCTCTGCCACCGGCTCCTGATATTCCGATCCCCGTGAAAACCATCAAGGCAGAACCCGGTCATTTCACAATAACACGCCACTATACAGGCAGTATTGTATCCAACAGGCGTGCCCTGATTTCTGCTCTGATCAATTCCAGGGTAAAACTGATTCATCACAGGGAAGGAGAAACCGTCAAAAAGGGAGATCTGCTGATCAGCCTGGATGACAGGGAACTGCGCGCTGAAACCGGGCGGCTTGAATCTGTGTTAAAACGGGCCCGCATCGATCTTGAATTCTGGCAGGTTCAGGCGGCCCGGGATGAAAAATTGCTGCGGGCCAGGGTAATCTCTCCCCAGAAACGTGATGAAAGCAGACGTATGGTGCAATCTTTAAAGGCTTCACTGAATGCAGATGAATATGCTCTCAGATCAGCGCTTATCAGGCTTGGCTATACCCGGATACGCGCTCCGTTTTCAGGAATAATTCAAAGATTAGCCACTGAAACAGGAAATCTTGCAACGCCGGGGAAAGTTCTTGTTGAACTGGTGTCAACACAATCTTTGAAAGCTGAATTTTCCGTTCCCCAGAATGATCTTGCAGAATTTTTCATGCAAACACATATTCATCTGTCTGACACGGCTGAACCATTGCCAATCAGAAACCTCAGGGCTAACTTGACCATACCGGCAGTGAACAGGACTATTTCCGCATATATTGACCACATTTATCCTGCTCTGGATACAGCCACCAGAAACGCCACCTTTGATGTAATGATTAATGAAAAAGCTGCTGACAGCATTCGTCCCGGAATGTCTGTTGACGCAGCAGTGGTTCTGGCCGAGTCCGAACATGCCATTGTTATTCCGCGGGCAGCCATACGAACCGGTAAAGCAGGCAAAGGCATCTATCTCCTTGAAAATGACACTGCCCGCTGGCATCCTGTAGTTATCGGAAAAGCATTTGACAAAGGCATGGAAATAACAAGCGGCCTGAATGGGGGAGAAATCATAATTATCACTCCTGATCCACGCCTCCAGGATAAATGCCGGGTTAAATCACATAACAGCCTGGAGGAAGTTCCATGAGCTGGCCACGGTTTTCCATACAGCATCGCTACACCATATTTGCAACCCTCATTGCTGTTATAATACTGGGAATTTCAGCACGTTTTTCTCTGCCTGTACGCCTTTTTCCGGATACTGACCCGCCTGTTGTTACAGTTATTACCCCATATCCTGGCGTTGCTGCCGTGGATGTGGCCAAAAATCTCAGCAAACCCCTGGAAGAAGAATTTGGCGGGATTGACGGTGTGGTGCGTGTAAGTTCAATCAGCCAGATGGGATTGTCTGTTGTAAAAATTGAATTCACTTATAACCGCAGAGTGGAAGAAGCTGCTGTAGATGTGCAGAACGCCATCACCCGCATACGTGAAAGCCTGCCGGGAGATATACATGAGCCACAGGTCATGCAGTTCTCATCAGCTGACCGGCCCATAATGACAATTGCAGTAACCAGTGCTGATATTCCACTTGAAAGAGTCCGTGAACTGGCAGATAACCCTGTACGGGACAACATACAGCTTGTTAACGGCGTTGCTGCTGTTGATGTTTTCGGCGGATGCCAAAAACAGCTTGAGGTTGCTGTCCATGCTGACAGGCTGCGCAGCTTCGGGATAACAATGTCACAGATTGCAAAAGCACTGGAAGAATGGAACCTCACAGAATCAGGAGGGCGGATAAATATAGGCCCGATGGAAACGGTCATCAGGTTTGACGCTCCTTTATCCTCTCCCGATGAAATTGCAGACATAGTGATTGCCCGGCATGCAGATAATGTGGTGCGTATCTGTGATCTTGCGGATGTTAATGAAACAATAAAAGAACAGCGTTCCGCATATCATTTCAATGGCAAACCAGCCATTGCCGTACAGGTACTGAAACGTGACAATGCCAATACCATAAAAGTGGCCTCTGCTGTCCGGAAAACCCTGACAAGGCTCCGGCATGATCTGCCTCAACTCAGATTCACTATTGCTGATGATGATTCATTGTTCACAAAACTTGTCATTGACAACATGACAAGTTCCGTGGTTATAGCGATCATTCTGACAATAATAGTGGTCTTTCTTTTCATGAGCCACCTGCGCCAGGCAGCAATAATCGCAATTTCCATACCAGTATCCTTTCTTATGACTTTCATGCTCATGTGGGTTTTCAAAATTGACCTCAACATGATCACCATGTCAGCCATTATTCTTTCCATAGGACTGCTGGTGGATGATGGCATAGTGGTGATAGAAAATATCCACCGTCACCTGATGATGCCGGGCAAATCACCATTAAAAGCTGCGATTGACGGAACCGAAGAAATTTTTCTGGCTGACCTGGCAGGTACAATTACAACAGTTTCAGTGCTGGTTCCTCTAATCTTTCTGGGAGGGTTTGTTGGAAGGATGTTCAGCCCGCTTGCCTGGACACTGTCTTTTGCCCTGCTGTCATCGTTCCTGATTTCCGTAACTCTCATACCTTTACTTGGGGCGTTATGGCTGCGCCCGATTAAGGACCAGAATAAAAACAGGCTGGCAGTGCTGGTTTATCCATTCACCATTTTCATGGAAACTTTGAAGCAGGGCTATCTTCATGTTCTGCAACGGGCTTTGCGCCGCCCCTGGCTGACTCTGGCCACAGCTTTGGCAATACTTGTGGTAAGCATCCGTATCATGGTTTTTCTGGGAAGTGAAATGCTTCCTCGGTTTGATTCCGGTACATTTCAGATCAGTCTTGATGGAATTCCAGGAACCTCCCTTGAAAAAAATATTCCCATCATAAAGGCTGTTGAACACAAATTGATGCAGAACCCGGAGGTGGTGGGCGTCAATACCCAGATAGGGTTTGAAACAGGAGCCCACTATCTGGGCAGCCGCGGAGCTATGGATGTATACCAGACTCAGATCACTGTCAATCTGACAGCGCGCAATAAGCGTAAAATTACCCTCTGGCAGGTCATGGACAATATCAGGTCATTCATGTACTCACTTCCGGGAGTAACTCTGGCCACAGCAAAGGCAAAGGGAGGAACCGCACGGGCAACTACTGCTGCTCCGATTGATGTACGGCTGAGCGGGCCTGAGCCGAAAATTTTGGACTCCCTTGGAACAGAGGTGGCAAAACGCATCCGTGTAATTCCAGGTTTGCGGGATGTATACAAAAACTGGTCTCTGAATACTCCGGAAACCCGTGTAAAAATCGATCATAAACGTGCAGCTGAACTGGGTTTAACAGGAAAATCCATAGCCAACCAGGTCTATCAGGCAATGGAAGGATGGAAAGTGACTCCATATCATCAGGTTCATTACCGGGATCTGGATATATTCCTGCGATATGCGCCGGCAGACCGTAAAAATATCAATGATCTTGATGACATGGTGGTTCAGGGAACAGGAGGCCGGCATGTGCCTTTAAGAGAACTTGCCACCCTGGAACAGCATATGGGCCCCAGCATAGTAACCCGCGAAGATTATCATCAGACTCTTGATGTCCTGGGCTACCATTATGGCCGCCCCCTGTCTGAAGCTGTAAATGATGTCAAAAAATCATTGTCAGACCTAAAAATTCCCCAGGGCTATCTTCTTGACATCACTGGTGAACAACGTGATTTTCAGGAAGCACGTTCACGTATGGTAAAAGCTCTGGCCCTTGGAATCCTGGCCGTCTATCTGGTGCTGGTGGCTCAGTTCCGGTCATTTAAACATCCCTTAACCATAATGATGGCTGTTCCCCTGCAGTTTATCGGAGTTGCAGCCGGGCTTCTCGTGGCGGGCAAATATCTTTCCATGCCCGCGATGCTGGGCATAATTCTCCTTACCGGCACAGTGGTCAACAATAGTATCATTCTCATTGACTATATACTTCAACGCACGGAAGGAGGCATGAAACTTGAATCCGCAATTCTGGAATCGGTTTCTGTCAGATACCGGCCAATAATGATGACAGCCCTGTCTGATGTGGCCGGAATGCTGCCGCTTGCCATGGAAATGGCAGTTGGATCAGAGCGTTTCTCTCCTCTTGCCACTGCAGTTATTGGCGGAGTTTTGGCAGCCACATTGCTTACCCTGGTGGTGATACCGGTAATTTTCATGCTGGCAAGCAAACCCCAGAATTCATAAACACTAGTGGGTACAGAGCGGGAACACCCGCTCTGGCTGGCTCCTGCCTATGAATAAAAAAACATGATTGACAAACCAGACATGCCCGGATATATAGTTCGTATACAAAGGAATTAATACAAATGAAACTACCTGAAGATGTCCCGGACTGCATGGTATTTCTGCTGGCAAAAGCATATCAGAAAGCACATGCACAATTTAAAAAGCAATTAAAGCCTTACGGGCTGACCAACCTTCAGCACCTTGTGCTTGAAGCACTTTGGTACAGACAGGGAATGACAGCTTCCAGGCTGTGCAGATTTCTCATACTTGACAAGGCCACACTTTCAGGAACCATTGACAGAATGATAAAAGGCGGGTGGATTGAAAAAAAGAGGAATAATGAGGATAAACGCCAATTTTCTCTTTTTACCTCGCAGAAGGCAGACAGATTAAAGGACTCTCTGATTAACGAGCGTATCAAGGCAAACACAGACCTGCTGAAAAAATTTTCCATGGAGGAAAAGATTCTGCTTAAAAGATTTCTTATTGATATTATCAGCGCTGAATAATTATAAGTATACGAACTATATTTTAAGGAAAAAAAAATGAAACTCTTAAATCCTGCAACAGAAACATTTGACCATCTTGACCCTGAATCAAGACAAATTATGAAAAAACCATCTGGATGAGTGAAAATAAAACCATTAAAAGAAAAACCGCCAGGCTTCTTGAGCAGGGGCATATTTTTGCATTTGGCCTGTCTGAAAAACAGCACGGGGCTGACCTTTATTCTTCTGACATGACGCTGACCAGCCTTGGCAACGGGCGTTTTGTTGCAGACGGAGGTAAATATTACATAGGAAATGCAAACAAAGCCGGCATTGTTTCAACATTCGGCAAGGATGCTGAAACCGGTGAATATGTTTTTTTTGCTGCAGATCCCGGACATGAGGCCTACGATCTTGTGCAGAATGTTGTTGACTGGGAAGGATATGTTGCTGAATATGCCCTGAATGGATATCCTGTATCACAGGAGGACATCATATCAACTGGCAACCATGCCTGGAATTCAGCCCTGAACACAATCAATATAGGAAAATTCAATCTTGGATGGGCAGCAATAGGCATATGCACCCATGCCTTTTATGAAGGCCTGAACCATGCTTCGGCAAGAAACCTTTACGGCAGGTGGGTTACTGATTTTCCCCATATAAGGCAGATGTTTGTTGATGCATACACAAGACTTTATGCCATGAAAGCCTTTTCAGAAAGGGCATGCGATTATTTCAGAAGTGCATCTCCAGATGACAGGCGCTACCTGCTTTATAACCCGATGGTAAAAATGAAGGTTCCAACCCAGGGTGAGACAGTTATAGATCTCATATGGGATGTGATTGCAGCAAAGGGATTTGAAAAAGATGTTTATTTTGAAATGGCTGCATCCGACATAAGGGCATTGCCCAAACTTGAAGGCACAGTACATGTCAACATGGCTCTTATCATTAAATTCATTGCAAATTATTTTTTCAATCCAAAAGAATTTCCCCGGATTGACAGAAGGAACGATCCTGTTTGTGACGAGTTTGTGTTCAGTCAGGGCCCTGCAAAGGGGCTTGGTGCCATAGAATTCCATGATTATAACATTGCCTATGACAGCATTGACCTTCCAAATGTAAATATTTTCAAGGAACAGATAAACCAGTTCAGGGAAATGCTTTTAAATGCCGGGCCTGATAAAAATCAGGCCCGCAATATGGATTTTCTTTTATATCTTGGTGAAATGTTCACTCTTGTGGCCTATGGCCAGCTTATCATTGAAAAATTTCATATGGATGGATTTGAGGAAGACCTGCTTGAGCAGATATTTGATTTTATGGTCAGAGATTTTTCTTCATACAGCCTTGCTCTTTATTCACGCCCAGACACCAGCGAAAAGCAGAGCCAATACTGCAGAAAAATTATCTGCCGCCCCCATGGCAATACAAAAAGGTTTGAAAATATCTGGAAAAACCATGTAATGGCTTTAAAGGATTCATATGAAATGAACCCGTGACCACGGGCAGGCACTCAGGCCATGCAACTAAAACATTGCAAAATATCGGTTTTTGTGATTTATCACAACCATGAAAAAAAATTTCCGTTCCTTTGGAAGACCCCGCAGAAAATCCGGCCATGCACATATGAAATCCGGCAGGCCCATGAAACCGGGGTGTGATAAATCTTTAAAACAGATTTTCAAAAAAATCGGAGTACCTGCAAGTTCTCCTTTCAGGCCTGACCCGTTTCAGCTCAGGGCAGTAAAGGCTGTACAGACCTCGGATTGTCTTGTAACAGCACCCACCGGAGCGGGCAAAACCTGGATTGCCCGCAAGGTTGCACAGCAGATAGTTGAACAAAAAGGCAGGGTCTGGTATGCCACGCCTTTAAAGGCGCTTACAAACTCAATCCATGCAGGATTTTCAAAATTCTTCGGAAAAAACAATGTTGGAATTCTTACAGGAGATATCAAAGATAATACAGATGCCTCAATTGTTGTCGGCACCACTGAAATCCTGAGAAATCAATTGTATGATGCCATGTACACAGGCCAGAACCTGAGCTGTGACATGATTATTCTGGATGAAGCCCATTATCTTGGAGATGAGCAGCGTGGTGTGGTGTGGGAAGAAATCATGATTTATCTTCCTGTAAGAGTCCCTCTGCTTCTGCTTTCCGCCACCATTGGCAATCCCCATGAAATTGCTGGCTGGCTTGAATCCATACGCGGCAACAGATGCAAAGTTATTGAAAGCCATAACAGACCTGTTCCGCTTGTTCCCCTTTTCATGCATCCTTCTGGCACACTTTTCCCCCTGTTGCAACCCGGATCATCAAAAGGCAGACAATGCCTTCATAAAAAAGTGGCAAAATTCACAGGCGCAGGCAGGCATGGCAAAGGTTTTCCGGGGAAACTGCCGCCTTTTGATGAAATTCTTGCCATACTTGATTTTTACGGGCTGCTCCCTGCAATTTTTTTCCTGAAATCAAGGGCAGAATGTGACCAGGCTGTCAAGATGTGCTCATCCAGATTAATGGATGGTGATTTTACAAAAAAACAGAACCTTGATGCCAGGCTTGGGGAAATTATAAATGAAAACCCCCACCTTGAAAACCACAGGCATCTTGATCTCATCAGAAGAACAGGTACAGCATCTCATCACAGCGGGCATCTGCCCGCCTGGAAGGTTGTGGTTGAAACCCTCATGGCAGAAGGGCTTTTAAATGCAATGTTTGCAACCTCAACCGTGGCAGCCGGGGTGAATTTTCCAGCAAGGTCGGTTGTGATCCTGAATTCAGACAGGTTCAATGGAATGGATTTCATCCCATTGACTCCGAGCGAGTTCCAGCAGATGACAGGACGTGCAGGCAGAAGGGGAATGGACAAGATCGGTTTCGGCATTGTTCTTCCGGGCAGATTCATGGATCTGAACTATGTTGCACAGCTTGTGAACTGCCCTCCTTCCGATATTGAAAGCCGTATGTCCATTGATTTTTCCATGGTGCTCAACCTTCTTTTGTCACATTCGCCGGAGCAGATAAAGCTGCTGCTGAACAAATCATTTGCTTCCTATCTGATTGTTTCAG
>CAYUOB010000041.1:0-1633 GCA_964446145.1 uncultured Desulfobacula sp. | reverse complement strand
GGGAAAAAACTTGAATTTCTATGGAACGACTTCCTGGATCACATGGATTTTCTCATTGATGAAAATTTTGTGACAGACAAGGGCAGTCTTACCCAGGACGGTCTGTGGGCTTCAAAACTCAGGATAGATTCTCCCCTTCTTGTTGCCCAGAGCATAAGAAAAAAGCTTTTACCTGAAACCGACCCTGCCCTGCTCGCCGCTATTATAGCAGCCTTTGTCAATGAAAAGGAATTCACAGATGCCCCTCTTTATATGTCAGCACTGCCCAGATTGCTCAAACAGATTTTTCTTGAAACAAGAAAAGGATTAAAGCCGTTTGCCTTAAGACTTTTAAAAAACGGGTTTGACGCTCCAAACCTTTATATCCAGCCTGCTTTTCTCATTTATAAATGGGCTCACACCAGTGACTGGGATTCCCTTGTAAACCGCTCAGGATTTGCAGAGGGAGACCTTGCCCGGCTTATTTTGAGAACAGGTGAAAATTTAAGGCAAATATCAAAACTGGATGAGGATTTTCCCCGGATTGCGGAAAATGCCGGAAAAGCAGTTCATCTTATTTTAAAGGAACCGGTTGTGACTTTTACCTCACAAACTGATTAAAGAAAGGAGATTAAATTATGAAACAGATATTCGCAGAAAATGCCCCTGCAGCCATAGGGCCTTACTGCCATGCCATTGTCCATGAAAACATGGTTTTCTGCTCAGGTCAGCTTGCCTTTGATCCCGAAACCATGAAAATCACCGGAGACACAATTGAAGAACAAACATCAAGGGTTATGAAAAATCTTGAAATTGTACTTGCCAAAGCCGGAACCGGTCTTGATAAGATTGTAAAAACAACAATTTACCTTGCCAGCCTTGATGATTTTTCAGCCATGAATTGTGTTTATGAAAAATGCCTTAAAGGCCATAAGCCTGCCAGAGCCACCATTGAGGCAGGCAGGCTTCCAAAGGGAGCTCTGGTTGAAATAGAGTGTATTGCCGTAGTTGACAAGGGGTCTTTGAACAGATGACAGAAGACACAAAAAAAATTATCTATTCCATGATCAATGTGGGAAAAATCCCTGGATCAAAACAGGTTCTAAAGGATATATCCCTGTCCTATTTCCACGGCGCTAAAATAGGTGTTATAGGGTTGAACGGATCAGGCAAAAGCTCACTAATGAAAATCATGGCAGGAGTTGATCATGAATTTACAGGCCAGAGCGTAAAGCTTGCATATGTGGATCAGGAAAGGGACAGCCTTGATCCTGATAAAACTGTTTTTGAAGTAATTTCAAAAGGCCGGGACAGACTTGTCATGGGAGGTCGCGAAATCAATGCCAGGGCATATGCCTCCAGATTCAATTTTTGCAGAAAACGCCTGGGAATCAAAACTGATCAGCCTTCAAAAATAAAATACAGACAGCTTACACGCTGAGACCAGAACCATGAATTTTAAAATATCTGTGTCAGGCAAAGGCCTTGCATGTATTCACCTTGCTGTATTCTTGTTTGGATTTTCAGGGCTTTTTGGGAAATTCTTATCCTGTAGTCCATTTTATATAGTGTTTGGAAGAACTTTTTTTGCTTCATTGGCCCTGTTATTGTTTATATTATGGTTCTCAAAAACAAAATTATCCGGTTTTGAAAA
>CAYUOB010000040.1:0-22182 GCA_964446145.1 uncultured Desulfobacula sp. | reverse complement strand
TCAGCCAATTGCTCATAAGTAATCTTTTGCTGGAAACGCGCTTATTTTGGGATTAAAAGGATATCAAAGCCATCCATACATACCGAATTCAAATCCCGGCACCAAAAAACAGATGCTGGAATACCTCGGGCTTTCAGGGCATGAAGAACTGCATGCAGAAATCCCTGAATTTCTTAGGCTTAAGGAAAAGCTCGACCTGCCGGATGCCATTCACTCGGAATATGAGCTTAAAAGACATGTAAAATCCATCCTTGATAAAAACATGCATTGCCAAGACTGTCTGAATTTCACAGGTGCTGGGTGCTGGCAGCATTATGTGCCCGCAATCTGTGATGAAATCAACAGCCGCGGGGAATTTCTGACGGCATATGGCGGGGAGATGTACAATGACTTTGGAAGATTCCAGGCTCTGTTTGAATACCAGAGCCTTGTTGCGGAACTTGTTGACATGGATGTGGTCAATGTGCCCACAATGGACTGGGCACAGGCTGCCGCGACATCAATACGCATGGCAGCACGGATCACGGGCAGGTCACAGGCATTTGTGCCTGAGCTCATTGACCCTGACAAGCTCATGATCATAAAAAATTACTGCGACCCCGATATTTCAATTATTACTGTCGGCCATGATCCGGAAACAGGCCAACTCGATCTTGAAAACCTTGAATCCCTGATATCGGAAAACACGGCAGCCGTCTATTTTGAAAACCCCTCCTTTCTGGGATTTATTGAATCAAATGGGCAGGTAATTTCAGACATGGCCCACAAGGCTGGAGCTGTCTGCATTGCAGGAGTAGATCCTGTCAGCCTTGGAATCCTTGCCCCTCCTTCCCGGTATGGAGCTGATATTGTGTGCGGAGACCTTCAGCCCCTTGGCATACACATGAACTACGGCGGAGGGCAGTCAGGTTTCATCGCCACAAGAGACGAGGAAAAATATGTCATGGAATTTCCATCCCGCCTGTTCGGCATTGCCCCCACAATCCGGGAAGGTGAATACGGATTTGATGATGTGGCATATGACAGAACCTCGTTTGGCCATCACAGGGAACACGGAAAAGAATATGTCGGCACCCAGACAGCATTATGGGGCATTACAGCAGGAGTTTACCTTGCGCTAATGGGGCCGCGCGGCATGGAGGAAATCGGAAAAACAATCATGGCAAAATCAGGGTATGCCATGAAAAAACTGAATGAAATTCCCGGTATCAAGGCTCCTGTCTTTTCAGCGCCGATATTCAAGGAATTCATCGTTGATTTCAATAATACAGACATGACAATAAAACAGATAAACACAAAACTTCTTGAACAGGGGATATTCGGAGGCTGGGATCTGTCCCGGAGTTTTCCGGAGCTGGGTCAGTGTGCCCTCTATTGTGTGACTGAAATTCACACGACAGATGATATTGACACCCTGTGCAGAGCAATTGCCCGGATCACGGCACAAAAATAATATTTACACAATCTCCAGAAGGAAAAATATATGAAACCCGTAAACAGAGCTTCAAAGGTCAGAACAGGATTTCACCAGGCAAAATGGGACGAGCCGATTATTTTTGAACTGAGCTGCAAAGGAGAACGCGGCATACTTGTGCCCAGGCCTGAAAAAAAAATTCTTAAAGAAATCAAAAATCCCGTTGATTCCCTGCCGGAACACATGATCCGCAGCAAACCGCCTGCCCTGCCTGAAATTTCCCAGCCCAGGGTGCTGCGCCATTATATGCGCCTGTCCCAGCAGACCCTTGGGGCAGATGTCAATATTGAAATCGGCCAGGGAACATGCACGGTAAAATACAGCCCCAAAATAAACGACCGTCTGGCAAACTGCCCTGCCATGCGTGAGCTTCACCCGCGTCAGCCGGAAGAAAGCGTACAGGGCATACTGGAAATCATTTTCAGAACTGACCATTTCTTAAGACAGATTTCAGGCCTTGACATGTTCAGTTTTCAGCCGGGCGGAGGAAGTCAGGCAATACTTACCATGGCATCTGTCATGCGCAGGTATTTTAAAACAAAACAAATAGATGACAAACGCGATGAAATCATCACAACCATTTATTCACACCCTTCAGATGCTGCCGCTCCTGCCGTAAAAGGCTATAAAATTATCTACATAGGCCCTGACAAAAACGGATATCCTGATTTCAAGGCCTTTAAAGAAGCTGTGAGCGAAAAAACAGCAGGTTTTTTTGTTGCAAACCCTGAAGACACAGGAGTTTATAACCCTGAAATCAGACGTTTTACAGATCTTGTTCATGCCCATGGAGGGGTTTGCGCATATGATCAGGCAAACGCCAACGGGCTTTTGGGCATTACAAGGGCAAGGGAAGCAGGGTTTGACATGTGTTTTTTCAATCTTCACAAGACCTTTTCCACACCCCATGGATGTGGAGGCCCTGCCTGCGGAGCCATTGGGGTAAAAAAAGAATTCAGGCGCTTCCTGCCGGGTCCCCTTGTCAGGCAGAGAGGCGGAAAATTTGTCCTTGAGGATCCAGGCACTGATTCCGTGGGAAAGGTAAGGTCGTTTCTCGGAGCCGCCCAGGTCGTTCTCAAAGCCTATGCCTGGATCATGAGCATGGGGCCTGAGGGCCTTTATGAAACCGCCAAAACTGCCGTGCTCAACAACAATTATCTTTTTAAAAGACTCATGGAAAACAAATGGGTTGATGCGCCTTATATCAGAGGCAGACAAAGAATTGAGCAGGCAAGGTACACCCTTGAAAAACTGACAAAAGAAACAGGAATCACAACAGGCGATATCCAGCGCAGAATGATGGATTTCGGGCTTCATTACTGGACAAGCCACCATCCTTATTATGTTCCTGAGCCCATGACACTTGAACCCACGGAAACCCCGTCAAAGGAAGATATTGACGAATATATCGCAACTCTTGAACATGTTTTCAAAGAAGCTGAACAGAATCCTGAAATAATCCGCACAGCTCCCCACAGAAGCGTGTGCCACAAAGTGGATTCATCAGTTTCCGATGACCCGGCCAGGTGGGCAATCACCTGGAGAAGCTACCTGAAAAAATATAAGGGTACAAAACAGGATGCTGCAAGGTGAAAACCCTGGGCTTCATAATAAATCCAGTTGCGGGCATGGGCGGCAGGGTCGGGCTCAGGGGAACAGACGGCATGGCGGAAAAGGCAGCATCTCTTGGGGCTGTTCCCACGGCACATCAAAAGGCGGCAAGAGCCCTTGCAGAGATTAAGTGCCCGTATCAGATTCTGGCGGCGCCCGGGGCGATGGGTGAAGACTGTGCCCGCAGTCTTGGAATGCATCCTGTTGTCACTGACACAAACCGCCCGTTAAAAACCACACAGGCCCACACCATAGCGGCAGCCGAAAAAATGCTGGATGCAAAGGCAGCCCTTATTCTTTTTGCAGGAGGGGACGGCACGGCAAGGGATATATACAAGGCTGTACAGGATAAAATACCTGTTGCCCCGGTTCCTGCCGGAGTAAAAATGCATTCCCCTGTATTTGCAAAAACTCCTGAAAAAGCCGGAGAGCTTGCCTGGCACTTTCTTTCGGGAAAAATAAAACTTACCTGCACAAGGGAAGTGCTGGATATTGATGAAGACCTGTGCCGGAAAGGCAGGATAATGACCAGGCTTTATGGATATCTTGAAGTTCCGCGCAAAAGAGCCTGTCTCCAGAACAGAAAAGCAGGCTCTCCTCTGACAGAACAGGCTGTTCAGAATCTGATCGCCCTTTATATAACGGATAAAATGCAAAAAGACATGATCTATATTCTGGGGCCGGGAACAACAACCAGAGCTGTTTCCCGTGCCCTTGGCCTTGACAGCACCCTCATGGGGGTGGACATTATATGCAATAAAAAAATTCTATGCATGGATGCTGCTGAAAATGACATTTTAAAAGCCATACATTCAAGGCCATTTAAAATCATAATCACTCCCACAGGCGGCCAGGGCTGCCTGCTTGGCCGCGGTAATCTCCAGATAAGCCCTGAGATAATACAAAAAGCAGGAAAAAAAAATCTTATTGTCATTGCCACACCTGAGAAACTTGCCGGGCTGCAGGGAAATCCCATGATCATCGACACAGGAGACAGGCAAACCGACCACATGCTTTCAGGATACATGAAAATAATCACAGGATACAATGAAACAAGAATCTATCCTGTTATGTGAATTTTCCTGCCAATGAGACATGCGGAACAACCGTCAGAAACCTGCCTGTTCAGCGGCTGAGCCAGCAAAAAAATACTATTTTTTTAATATGCTATTTGGTGTATACATTCATCAGGAGAAAACTGTTCAATGACCCTGAAACTTATAGCAGACAATCTGAGAATTACAAAACCCGCAGTCCGCAAAGCGTTAAGGCTGCGAGATCCTTCTTTTATAACCAGGCTTGCACAAAAATGTGAAAAACAGGGGGCCTGGGCCATTGATGTGAACACAGGGCCGCTGGGGAAATACCCGGAAAAAGACATGAAATTTTTCATTAATGCTGTTCAGCAGGCCACAGACCGTGTACTTCTGATTGATACTGCAAATCCGGCAGCAATGAGGGCAGGTCTTGAAGCAGCCGCAAACACAGTGATAATAAATGGATTTTCCCTTGAGCCTGTAAAACTAAAAGGAATGCTGCCTCTTGCAAAGGAATTTGACACCGATATAATAGGATTCCTTTTATTCCCCGACTCAAGAGTTCCAAAAAACCTTTCACAGCGCTGTGAAATTGCACTTGAGCTTTTTGAAAAAGCAGAATCCAGCGGAATTGCAAAGGAAAAAATAATCATCGACCCTGTAACCCCGCCGCTTGCATGGGAAGACGGTATAATACAGGCAAGAGAAGTTCTTCGTTTCATCAGGATACTTCCTGAGCTTGCAGGTTTTCCAGTACGTACAATTGCCGGAATATCCAATCTTGCAACCCGTGCGGAAAACAGAGAAGCAAAACAACTTGTGACAAAAGCCTATCTTGCCATGCTGGCAGAGGCCGGGCTTACCCATGCATTAATGGATATCTTTGATGACAGGCTTGTCAGAATGGCAAAAGCTGCCGGCATCCTGGCATCGGAAAATCTGTTCTCATGGACAATGCTTGATTGAAAACTTTATGAATCTGAAAAACAGCGCATACCTGCCTGTACTGGCAGGAGCCGTAATTATCAGCTTTTCAAGCGTTCTGGTCAAAATTTCAAATGTAAGCCCCACGGTTTCCGCATTTTACAGGGTATTTTTCGGAGGAATTTTTCTTGCCATAATCTGTATTGCCAGAAATGAATTCAAACTATGGAGCTTTAAGAAAAATCTTCTGGCAGTCTGCTGCGGGCTTCTGTTCTCCCTTGACCTGTGGGCATGGCATCTGTCCATTATGTATGTGGGCCCGGGCCTTGCAACCATACTGGGTAATTTCCAGGTTTTTGTTCTGGCCATTGCAGGATTTATTTTTTTCAAAGAAAAACTGACACTCAAATTTCTTGGTGCCCTGCCAATGGCTTTTGCAGGGCTTTTCCTCATCATGGGAAAAGATATCAAACATCAGGGCCACCATTACATTGAAGGCATATGGCTCGGGCTTGCCACAGCAGTATTTTACGGATTTTTCCTGCTTCTTTTACGTCATATTCAATCAGACACAAAAGAGCAATCCAGTTTCTATGATTTAATGGTGCTGTCATTCAGCAGTGCCCTGTTTCTCGGTATCAAAGCCTTTGTACACAAGGAGTCTTTTCTGATACCAGACATGACAACCCTGCTGGCACTGGGTGGCCTGGGGCTTTTTATCCAGTGCATTGCATGGGTTGTCATCTCCAATGCACTGCCCCATGTAAAAGCTTCCCATGCAGGGCTGATCCTGCTGCTGCAACCGTCTTTATCTTTCATATGGGATGTTGCCCTTTTCAAAAGGCCGACAGGAAGCGGAGTATGGGCAGGAGTCTGCCTTGTTCTGTGGGCCATATATTCAGGCATGTCAGTGGGCAGGCATAAATGAACTGCCTGAATTTTAAAATTTTCCTTGTTTCTGCACTCAATTAATTTTATAAGATATTGCGGTTTTATAATTTAAAACATCAGATGATCACAAATGAGGTGGGATCATCAGAATATAGCAATAAAAATAAAAAACTTAGGAGGTTTTATGTCTACTTTGGTATTTGGTCACAAAAATCCGGATACTGATTCTGTCTGCGCAGCAATTGCACTGGCAGATCTCAAGAAAAAACTGGGTGAAGATACTGCACCGGCTGTCCAGGGCAAACTGAATCCTGAATCAAATTTTGTACTTGAAAAATTCGGTGTTGCAGCTCCGGAAATTGTTACATCATATGCAGGCAAAGATGTATATCTTGTGGATCATTCAGATATTGCACAGAGCCCTGATGATATCAATGAAGCAAACATACTGGGTATTGTTGATCATCACAAACTGGGCGACATCACCACAGGGCAGCCGCTGGAATGCTGGATCTGGCCTGTTGGATGTTCATGCACAGTTATTGCGTCCATGTATGATTATTTCAATGTTGAAATTCCAAAGGATATAGCAGGCATAATGCTGTGCGCAATCCTTTCTGACACTGTTATCTTCAAATCAGCCACATGCACTGACACAGATAAAAAAATATGCGCCAAACTGTCCGAAATCTGTGGCGAAACTGATCTTGAAGCCCTTGGAATTGAGATGTTCAAAGTTAAATCAGCAGTTGAAGGCACACCAATCCGCGAACTTGTTTTCCGCGACTACAAGGATTTTAACATGAGCGGCAAAGGCGTGGGCGTTGGTCAGCTTGAGCTTGTGGATCTTTCCATTGTTGATGGAATCAAGGCTGACCTTGCAAAGGACATTCAGGCGCTTAAGGAAGAAAAAGGCCATCACAGCGTATTTCTCATGCTGACTGACATTATGAAGGAAGGCACAGAGCTTTTGATTGCCTCTGATGACGAATCTGTTGTTGAAAAAGCTTTTGGTGTGGCTCCTGCAGACGGGAAAGCATGGCTGCCGGGCATCATGAGCCGTAAAAAACAAATTGTCCCTGATCTTGAAAAAGTATTTGGGTAATATGTAAATTTTTAAAAGGGCCCTGAATGAACTGCCACAGGGCCCTTTTTTACGCCTTCTCAAGAGAGCCAAACACAGATTTCAGTTTCTCTGACAGGGTGGCGACATCAAAAGGCTTGCGTATATAATCGTTGCAGCCGTCCCCAAGCATTTTTCTGATATCTTCTTCCCGACTGTATCCCGAAGACACAAGCACCTTCATTTCAGGATCAATCTGCCTTATCTGCTCGAAAATTTCCCTGCCCGCCATCTTCGGCATGACCATATCAAGAATAACCAGATCAATCTTGTCTTTTTCAGAAGCAACAATCCCCAGGGCCTCTCTTCCGCTCAAAGCTGTTTTTACCTCATAGCCAAGGGTCTTAAGCATCTCAGAACAGACTTCTATCACTCCTTTTTCATCATCAACCAAAAGGACTGTTCCCCTGCCGTTGAAAATTTTTTTCTTTACTTCAGGCTCTCTGCCAGATTCTGATCCGGATGGGACAGCAGGAAGAAAAAACATGAAAGAACTGCCATGCCCCTGCTTGCTTTTTACCTTAAAAAATCCCTTGTGGCTCTTGATAATCCCATAGGCAGTGGCAAGGCCAAGCCCTGTTCCCTGCCCTCTTGTTTTTGTGGTAAAAAACGGATCAAAAACACGGTTTATTATGTCCTTGCTTATTCCCACCCCTGTATCAGAGACAGTAATTTTCACGTAAGCACCGGCTTTTTCCGGGCCGAACTCATCCAGAACAACGTTTTCCGAAGCTATTATTATCTTGCCGCCATCAGGCATGGCCTGCCATGCATTGACAAAAAGATTAAGCAGAACCTGTTTGATCTGGCCTTCATCCACCTTTGTTGTCCATAGATTCTTTTCAAGGTATTGCTCTATGGATATATCTTTTTTGGTTCTGCCAAACATTTTTGCAGACATTTTAAGAAGATAGTTCAGGTTCAGCAAAGCTGTTTCCTGACAGGTTTTCTGCACAAACCCCAGGAGTTGTTTGGCCATTTCCGCACCGCTGAACACATATTCATCAATGCTTGACAGGCGTTTGTACTCCGGGCTGTCCTTTTTAAACCCAGCCTTTACAAGAGATGCATAGCCCTGAATACCCATAAGGATATTGTTAAAATCATGGGCAATACCACCTGCAAGAGTCCCTATTGCCTCCATTTTCTGTGCCTGACGCAATTGTTCCTCAAGGTTGATACGCTCTGTAACATCCCTTGCCACAGCATAAACTCCGTTGAATTCATCCTTTGTATCGCTTGCAGGCAGATGCATGGGAGATGCTTTAAGTTCCATAAAAGCAAAGGAGCCATAAGGGTCTCCAGCAGAAGTCCTTTTACATGCCTTTTTAAACCTGAGGTGTATGTCCTGGCCGTCGTTAATTCTGCGTAAGCTTCTGTCAAATGCCATAAGGTCAGCAGCCTGATGCAGATCATCTTCATGAACAATTCGGTCAAACCTGGTACCGATCAGTTCTTTTTCTGAAAAGCCCAGAACTTTTTTGAACTGATGATTGACAAAGACAAACCTTCCCTGATCATCAAGAGTGAAAATCAGATCAGGCGAATTATTCACCATATATTCAAACCTGCGTTCAGAAGCTTCAAGCCTTGCACATACAGCCTGTTTTTCAGAAATGAGTTTTCTCTGGGCAAGGGCATTTTTCACGGTTTTAATGAGATCAGCATATTCAAAGGGTTTTTTAAGATAATCCCATGCTCCCAGTTTCAAAGCCCGGATTGCAGATTCAACTGATGCATATCCTGTGATGATAATGATACCAATATCCTTGTCAATACCGAAAAAATGCTCCATGGCGTCATAGCCGCTGATACCGGGCATGTTGACATCCATCAGCACAAGATCAAATCTATGATGTCTGAAAAGCTCAATTGCAGATTCAGCATCATGGGCACCTGAGGTTAAAAAACCTTCTCTTTCAAGGCACAGCCTAATGTTTTCCACTATTCGTTTTTCATCATCGACAACGAGTAGATGCTCAGGTCTCATATGGTATCCTGCGTGATCTTATGATTTCTTTCATAACAGAGCAGGCCGCATTGCAGACAGCGCCCTGCTTCAGCTTCTGCCTGTTTCAGAATAAACCCGCTTGAAAACTCTTCTCCGGGTTTTTTCACAGGATGCAGCGATTGTATCATGTTTCTTGCGCTTGAGGGAACATCATCCATGACAAAAACATCCTGGATCACAGAATTGTCTGTAATCAGTTTGGAAGGTTCCGGGAATGCAATATCATATATTATATGATGTATTGCAGCAGCAGCTTTTCTGCCGCCATTGATGGCAGCTACCACAGAAGGATATTCACTTGTGGGATCCTGATCAGAAAGCAGGCCAAGCTCTCTGTTTGAATCAGGCTTTTTATGCAGTTCACGGCCTTCCCATGCCATATCACAGGATTCACCCGATTCTGCATTTTCATGGGTGTCGCTGCTACAGGCAGGTATAAAGACAAGCTCAGGAAACCTGCCTGAACCAATCAGCAGGGTATCTGCTTCAACAACATGTTTTTCACCGGTATCAAGGCTGGTATATTCAATACAGACAAGTTTTTCATTCTCACCAGCAACTTTGGTAATTCCTGCATTATGAATGATTTGTACTCCCTTCTGAGTCATTTCTTGCGTTGCAGTTCTGTCAAGGGAAAAATCAGCAGAAGACCTGCGGGAAACAATTATTATATTTTCAGCACCTTTATCCTTTAATATATTGACAGCTTCAGTCAGCATTCTGCCTGAGCCTGCAATCACAATGTTTTTTCCGGTTGATACTTCAATGCTGCTGCTGGTTTTACTTCTCAACAGGTCAATCAGAAGAAAGGCTCCAGGAAAAACATTATCTGCCATGCCGATATCACCCCTTGCAAGCTTTGAGTCCCATCCGCCTGTTGCCGTAAACACTGCATCAAAACCCTGTGCCAGCAGGCTGTCAATTGTAAAATCCCTGCCTGCTCTGGTTTGCGTATGTATATCAACCCCCATCTGCCTTATACCTTCAATGTCCCATTCCAGAATTTCCATGGGCAGCCTTTTACGGTCAATGGCCCTGCGGAGGACTCCGCCCAGAGACTGTGTCGCCTCAAACACACTTGCTTCATGGCCGAGCCTTGCGGAAAAAAAGGCAGCGGACAGCCCTTCCACACCCCCGCCTATAATTGCAATCTTTTTACCGCTTAAGGGCGCTTTATACGGCAGGCTGCGGTCATTTCTGTTCATTTCGTAATCACATACAAACCGCTTCAAATGATTTATGGCAACTGATTCATCCGTTAAAAGTCTTCTGCACCTGGTTTCACATGGAGCAGGACAGATACGTGAAATAACCGTGGGAAAAGGATTTCTTTCCTTTATGACCTGAACGGAAGCAGCATAATCTCCTTCTTTTATCAGACGGATATACTTTTTTATGTCAATACCAGTGGGGCAGGCTCTCTGACATGGAGTCACGCAGTCTTCCACTGTATATTCCCTGATAATCCTGCGTGTTACAGATGTAAGCCGTATAATATGCTTTGGACATGCCCTTTCACAGGCTCCACAGCCGGTACATTTTTCCTGATCAACTTCAGGAAGCCCTTTGCTGCCTATGGACAAAGCTCCGAACATGCATGCCCTGACACAGGTTCCAAGGCCAATGCAGCCTATGCGGCAGGTTTTCATTCCGCCGAAAAGCATGACAGCTGCACGGCAGTCTGTAATACCCATATATTCATAATCCAGATCAGCATCATCATTGCCGTAGTCACAGCCAGGGCTGGCAAACTCAGGCTCACTATCGGAAACAGATACACCCATTATGCCTGCAATGGCAACAGCCACCTCATCACCGGCTGCAACACATGAATTGACACCTGATTCGCCTTTTACAATGGCCTCTGCATTGGCACTGCATCCCGGATACCCGCACCCGCCGCAATTGGCTCCCGGCAGTACCTCTCCTATTGCAACCACCTTTGGATCCTCATACACATAAAATGCCTTTGAAGCAATTGCAAGTACCGCACCCATGGCAATACCAAGTCCGCCCATTATGAGAATAGATTGAAGCATTAACCCTGTCCTTATGAGTCGTATTATTATTTTATTTATATCAGCCACAAAAACCCATTACTGTATAAACACCTGAAAAATGAAAAGTCAATGATATCAATGAAATTTATTTTTTCTTCACATTGACAATAGTATGGCGACAGTGTACTAAGATATTCATTGTCAGGACAAATCGGTGAAATACTTATAGAATCAAACCGGGGAAACCACCATGGAATCTAATATTATAACCATCAATGGAAATGAACTGAAGTTTGAAGCCGGAGAAACCATTCTTGAAGCAGCACAGCGCCATGCAATAGATATTCCTACCCTGTGTCATCTTAAGGGCACCATCCCCACAAGTTCATGCAAAATATGCCTTGTTGAAATCAAAGACCGGACTGATCTTGTTGAATCATGCATCACAAAAGCTGAACCTGGCATGGTTGTTTTTACAGAATCTTCAAAGGTGATCAGAGCACGCCGTGAAAATATAGGCAGACTGCTTGCATCGGGCAATCATAATTGTGCCATAAGGGATTTTGATCCCATGGAATGGACTGATTTTCAGCTCAATGTCCTGAAACATGACGGTAAAGAAGACCTGTGCCCTGCCTGGGGAGACTGCGAACTCCAGGATCTTGCATACAGATATCAGGTTAAAACACGCGGCATTCCGTTAAAGGAATGCCCACATGAAACAGAACGCGCCAACCCGTTCATAATCAGGGACTTTTCTCGCTGTATCCTGTGCGGACGCTGCGTAAAAGCCTGCCGTGAAATTCAGGTGAACAATGCCATTGAATTTGGGATCAGCAAAGACAATCAACCCAAAATCACAGCTAAAAATGACCTTCCTTTGAAAGATTCCGACTGTGTTTTCTGCGGGGAATGCCTGCAGGCATGCCCTGTGGGAGCTCTCATACCTGACAGGCCCTTCAGGGACAGCAGGTTCAAAGACACAAAAAAAATAAGGACAACCTGCTCATTCTGCGGAGTAGGCTGTCAGATCAATATTTTTGTCCAGGACAACAAAATAGTCAAAATCGAAGGGGCTGATACCGATCTTCCCCCCAATCTTGCACGCCTGTGTGTAAAGGGCAGATTCGGATATGAATTTGTCGGCTCTGAAGAGCGCCTGACAAAACCGCTGATCAAAAAGAATGGCAGGCAGGTTGAAGCTTCCTGGGATGAAGCCCTTGACCTTGTGGCAAAAAAATTTACCGACATAAAAAATGAACACGGCTCTGACAGCCTGGCAGTGCTGACTTCCGCCAGAATTACCAATGAAGATAATTATATTGCCCAAAAATTCACCAGAGCGGTTCTGAAAACAAACAATATAGACCATTGCGCCCGGCTGTGACACAGTTCAACCGTAGCCGGTCTGGCTGCAGCATTTGGAAGCGGTGCAATGACAAACACAATTGCAGATATTGAAGATTCTGACCTGATCCTTGTGACAGGATCAAACACAACTGAAAATCACCCAGTGATATCAACCTTTGTCAAACGCGCTGCACTGAAGGGTAAAAAGCTTTATGTGGTTGACCCACGCAGAATCAAGCTCGCCAGTCATGCAGACAAATGGCTGCGCCCTTCTCCCGGAACCGATATCGCGTGGATCAACGGGCTTATGCATGTCATAATCAAAGAAGGCCTGCATGATATCAATTTTATTGAAAAACGCACCGAAAACTTTAATGAACTTAAAAAAACTCTTGAAAAATATACACCAGATTATGTGCAGAAAATCACAGGCATCAATTCAGAAGACATTGTCAGCCTTGCCCGTGAATTTGCCAAAGCCCGCGCTGCTTCCATACTGTACTGCATGGGCATAACCCAGCACACCTGCGGCACCGACAATGTAAAATCCCTTGCCAACCTGTCAATGCTATGCGGCCATCTCGGAAAACCAGGAGGCGGTGTCAATCCCCTGCGCGGCCAGAACAATGTTCAGGGTGCCTGTGACATGGGAGGCCTGCCGAACGTGTTTACCGCATATCAGGCTGTTTCCAGTGATGAAGCAAGACAAAAGTATGAAAAAGCATGGAATACCAGCGCCATACCTGCAAAGCCCGGACTTGCTGTCACGGAAATGATACAAAAGGCATATGAAGGCCAGCTCAAATCCCTGTTTGTAATCGGAGAGAACCCGCTTGTATCCGATCCTGACCTCAATCATGCCAGAAAAGGATTTAAAAATCTTGAATTTCTGGTTGTTCAGGATATCTTTCAGACAGAAACCACAGAACTTGCAGATGTTGTACTGCCTGCTGTATGCTTTGCAGAAAAAGATGGAACCTTTACCAATACAGAGCGCCGGGTTCAAAGGGTGAGAAAAGCTGTTGAGCCTCCCGGAGAAGCAAGACAAGACTGGCAGATAATCTGTGAAATAGCAAAACGCATGGGATATGATATGGATTATGAAAACAGCGAAGCAATCTTCAGGGAAATTGCTGCTGTTACGCCTTCCTATGCAGGCATTACCTGGGAACGGATTGAAAATAAAGGTATTTTCTGGCCCTGCCCCACGCAGGATCATGAAGGCACCCCCATTTTACACACCAGCCGATTTACAAGGGGAAAGGGACTTTTCCATGCAATTGACCACAGGCCTCCTGCTGAGCTTCCTGATGAAGAATATCCATATATATTGACAACAGGAAGGGTATTATATCACTATCACACAGGTACCATGACAATGAAGACAAAAGGCCTGAACACCCTGTCTCCTGAATGTTTTGTCGAAATATCAGCAACCGACGCAGGAAAGCTCGGGCTTGATACAGGATCTGAAGTGGTTGTGGCATCAAGACGCGGCAAAATAAATGCAAAGCTCAGGGTTTCCTCAAAAGCTGTTGCAGGGACAATCTTCATTCCCTTCCACTTTGCTTCTGCGGCTGCCAATGAGCTTACCAATGCCAAACTTGATCCCACTGCCAAGATACCGGAATATAAAGTTTGCGCAATCAGAATAGAACCTGTTCACTCATGAGCCGTATTGTTCAAGTTTGGCCTGTACCTGTCTGAAATCTTCAGGGGGGTCTGCCTCAAAGAACATTTTATGCCCTGAATATGGATGACGGAAGCCAAGCTGCCATGAGTGCAGCATCTGGCGGGGAGCAATTCTGTGATTTCCGCGGTTTTTTCTGTACTGATATACAGGATCTCCCATCAGAGGATGACCAATGGCATAAAAATGCACCCTGATCTGATGGGTTCTTCCTGTTTTTAAAAGAATTTCAACAAGGGCCGCATCTTTAAACTGTTCTTTCACCTTCCACAAGGTTCTTGCATACCGGCCGGTTTCATGGTTAACAGCCATGAGCTTTCTTTTAACAGGATGCCTGCCAATGGGCATTTCAATTTCACCCCCGGACGAGGAAAAACTGCCTGAAACAATGGCAAGGTATTTTTTTTCAACCCGCCTGTATTTAAATTCTTTTTGCAGAAACTCAAGAGCATGGGCTGTCTTTGCCGTAACAATAAGTCCGCTGGTGTCCTTGTCCAGCCTGTGCACAATACCTGAGCGGAATACATCATTACAGGTGGCACGAATCAGAGGGAAATGGGATAAAAGAGCATTGACAAGAGTATCTGAAGTATTGCCCGGGCCAGGATGAACAACCATGCCTGCTTTTTTGTTGACAACTATTATATATTCATCCTCAAAAACAATATCCAGATCAATTTTCTGTGCAGAAATGCGGTCACAGCTTCTTTCCTCCGGTATATTTCCTGTAACAAGATTTCCGGGTTTTACCCTGTAGGACGGTTTTCTGTACTGATTATCCACAAGAATGCGATGATCCTGGATAAAACCTGCTGCGCGGCTCCGGGACAGGTCAGGAGCGCGTTCACATATAACCCGGTCAAGTCTTTTGCCGTTCAGGTCATTGGAAATTTTAATATTTATCTGCATACTAAAAAACCGGCGGAATAATTCAGGTCAAAAAACCTGCGCCGCCGGCTTTTAAAATAGGTTCAATAATTAAAAAACACTGTAATGATGAGGTAAATCAGTTAAAAAGACTCTCTATTTCCTTCATCATGGATTTTTCATCTATATCCTTTGCAGTGGACAGTTCCTGAACAAGTAAGTTCTGAGCTGTGTCAAGGAGCTTGCGCTCACCAAAAGAAAGATCCTTTTCAAGCTTGAGCTGAAAAAGATCTCTGAAAACTTCTGCAACATCATATATTGATCCGGTTTTGATCTTATCCATATATTCCCGGTATCTGCGGTTCCAGGTCTGGTTATCTGCTCCCTGGGCCTTTTCCTGCATGACCTTGTAAACTTCAGGCACCTCAGTTTCCGGAATAACCTCCCTTAAGCCCACTGATTCCACATTGGAAGTTGGAATCATGATCACCATACCGTTTTCCACGATTTTCATCATGTAAAAATTCATGGTATCCCCATTGATTTCCTTGCTTTCAATGGATTCGATGCATCCGACACCATGTGCAGGATAAACCGCCAGATCACCCTTGGAAAATTCTTTTTTGCCGGATTTTACCTTCTGTTGTGTTTTCTTTTTTTTGGAATTTCCACCCATCAGATTGCCCACCTTTATTTTATCAAACAATTAGCCCATTCTCAGGCAGAAAACCACAGTTTAACAATATTGTCAATGAAATTATCCGGCATTATAAAAATTCATGGCAGATGAAGGCCCTTTTTCGATGATCATAATGCATGCATCTGCTGCCATTTCAATGCATTCATCCATAATTGCAGCCTCTTTTGAAGAAAAATTTCCAAGCACATGCTTTGTTACATTTCCTGCATTGCCCGGATGCCCCACCCCTATTCTGATCCGGACAAAATCCCTGCTTCCCAGCAGGTCTATTATGGAACGCACCCCATTATGGCCGCCATGGCCCCGGTTCCTGGCAATTTTTATCCTGCCGGTTTCAAGGTCCATATCATCATGGACAACAATTATATCAGGCACAGCAATTTTATAATATGAAACAAACTGAGATATGGCATTCCCGCTTCTGTTCATATATGTCATGGGTTTTAAAAGAAAAACATCATTTTTCTTTATTTTTGTCTTTACATATTTTGAACTGAACCGGGATCGGTCAATGGAGAGATTAAGGGATGATGCGATGGCATCGACAACGGAAAAACCGATATTATGGCGGGTGCGGGCATAATCCATTCCCGGATTGCCCAGACCCGCTATAAGCTTGAATCCTGAACCAGTCATATGATCAGGATATTATTCTTCTGAAGGAGCAGCTGTCTCTGCAATTTCTTCTTCCAGCTCTTCCTCTTCTTCTTCAGCCTGTTCATCAACAGTAGGAGCAATTACCGTTACCACAGTAAAATTAACCTCATGGGGGATAACAACATCTTCACCAAGGTCAATGTCCTCAACATGAACGGCATCGCCCACTCCAAGATCTGTAATGTCAATGGTAATGGCAGCAGGTTTGTCAGTGGGTTTGCATTGCACATCAAGATCATGGCGGATAATCTGCAAAAGTCCGCCTTCCTTGACGCCCTTGCTTGTGCCAGTGGTTTCCACAGGCACTGTCACTGTAACCTTTTCATCCATATCAATTTCATGCAGGTCAACATGCAGGTATTTAAGGCCGAATGTATCCATCTGCACATCCTTGAGCATGACAATTTTTTCTTTTCCTGAATCACCATCAATTTTAAGATTGAAAAACAGCCCCATTGTACCATGTTTGCGGATCACACGATCAAATTCAGCAGTATCAAGGGCAATCATGCAGGGTTCAGCTTTTGCACCATAGGTAATGGCAGGGATAAAATTGTTTTGTCTCAGTCTTCTGGCAGCGCCTTTGCCGCTTTTTTCTCTTGATTTTGCCGATAATTTAATTAATTCCAAAATTCTTTCCTCCGTATCTGCATGCATTTCCATGCAGAAGACTAATTTATCAATGGTTATACAAACAAAGAGTTGACAGAATCTCCCCGGTAGCTTCGCATAATTGCCTCCCCCACCAGTTTTGATATGGAAAGGGTCTCGATTTTATCGCATTGCAATGCTTTTTCAGATAAAGGGATGGTATCTGTTGCAACAAGGGAACTTAAGGAAGATTCCTCGATCCGGTCAATTGCAGGGCCTGATAATACAGGGTGTGTGCAGTAGGCATGGACAGCGCTGGCTCCCTTTTCCATGATAACACCCGCCGCCTCTGTCAGGGTTCCTGCCGTATCCACCATATCATCTATGACAATGGCGGTCTTATTTTTAACATCGCCGATAATGGCCATGGCCTTTGCCTGGTTCGGAGCACTTCTGCGCTTGTCAACTATGGCAAGATCAGCATTGAGCCTTTTGGCATAGGCCCGTGCCCTTTCAACACCTCCGGCATCCGGTGAAACCACAACCAAGTGCTCAGGATGCCTTGATTTAATATCATCAATTATAACCGGAGCAGCATAGAGATTATCCACAGGACAGTTAAAAAAACCCTGGATCTGGCCTGCATGCAGATCCATTGTAATCACTCTGCCGACCCCTGTCTGTTCCAGAAGGTCTGCAACAAGTTTTGCACTGATGGGAACCCTGGGAGACACTTTCTTGTCCTGGCGCGCATACCCGAAATACGGAATAACAGCAGTAATTCTGCTGGCAGAAGAACGTTTAAAGGCATCAATCAAAAGCAGCAATTCAACAAGATGGTCATTAACCGGTTTGCATGTTGACTGTATAACAAAAATTTCCTGTTTACGGACATTTTCATGGATCTCAACCTGAATTTCTCCATCACTGAAACGATTAACTTTCAGTCTGCCCAGTGGTTTTGCAAGATATTCCGAAATCCTGCCTGCAAGCACAGGGTTGGAATTTCCTGCAAAAATCGATAAGCCGTTCATATCAGAATCTCTTTTTAAAATAAAATATTATACATACATTATAAATAAATGGCTGGGGCGAGAGGATTCGAACCTCTGAATGCAGGGATCAAAACCCTGTGTCTTACCGCTTGACGACGCCCCAGTACATCTCATTCCTTTTCAATTGTCCTGATCAAATGAACAAAGAAATACTTTTTTTCCTGTACCATCCCACTGCCCTGAAATTTTTTCAAACCCCGTTTCAGCATTGGAACGGTCAGAAAAAAGAGCAAATAAAGAGGCTCCGCTTCCGGTCATAAATACTTTGCGGCCAAGCACTCTTTCCATTTGTTCCTTTGTCTGCCTTATCTCAGGATACAGGCTGCACGCAGATTCTTCAAGATCATTGTGCGCAAGGTTTTTCACGTCTGTTTCCTGCCCCCGCAGCGACACATTTAAACCAGTATTCTTATAATATTTATGGTTTAATGTCAATCTATAATCCATATTTTTATATACTTCTGCAGTGCAGGCAGAGATGCCGGGATCACACAAAACAATAAAATACGGCTTGAGCCTGGGTATTTTTTCAAGTTTTTCACCCACTCCGGTTGCAATGGCAGGAGACTCAAAAAGAAAAAACGGGACATCAGCCCCCAGCTTCAGGCCAAGGTTCATCAGTTCCCGCCTTGAAAAAGGATAATTGAATTTACGGTTGAGGCAGGCAAGCACTGAGGCAGCATTGCTGCTGCCACCACCCAGACCGCCGCCCGGAGGGATTCTTTTAACAATGGTTATTGCAACGCCGTTTCCTTTGTCAGGATCCATTGAGGGCAATGACCGGTAAAACAGATCAGCCGCTTTATATGCAAGATTTGATTCGTCTTCAGGCACATCAGGATGATCGCAGGCAATTGATATGCCGTTTCCGCCGTAGTCGATGAAAATATCATCACACAGACTGATCCGGGTCATGAGAGAGTAAAGATTGTGAAACCCGTCATCCCGTCTTGAGGTGACATACAGAAAAACATTGATTTTTGCGTGGGATAAAATTCTTTCTTTCAACCTTTTGCCTCTACAAATGCAAGCCTGATCTCCGTAAGCAGGGCCGTAAGAAGATTTTTCTCTTCATCGGTCAGGTTGCCGCGGGTCTTTTCCTCCAGCATGGCAATCATATCAATGGTATGCTGCGCAAGAACAAGATCAACACTTTTCCGTCCGGTTGAAGGATCCTCAACCTTCCCCAATTGAACAAGGCCGGATGAATACAAAGACATGATAAAACCTGAAAAATCGATCCTGGGCATGGGGTCTTTTGTTCCGGTTGTGGCACCGGCACCATCTTTCATTATAAAACCGTTTCCTTCAGCCATATGCTTTCTCTCCTTGAAAATTAGCCTCATCCTTTATCAGAACCCATTGCACATCAAACATATTTTTTGTTATTGATGCAATGTAATTATCAAATCTGAAATTTTCAACCTGATATTTTTTATTTCCGTATAAAACCGTTAAATTGTTTTCATCTGCAACCTGAATTATTCTGGCACGGGAAAGCCCTTTCAGGCCATCTCCTGTTTTTTTCAATACAGCTTCCTTGGCAGTGAATACTCTGAAAAAAATATCCTTTTTATTAAAACCGGAAAACAGCAGCTTTTCATCATGGCCCACTATTTTTCCGAACAAGGCTGAACAGACCGGTTTTACCTGCTCTATATCAATTCCAACCGGCACAGGCGCAACAATACCTGCCACAAAACCGGGCTTATGGCTCACAGACCAGAAAATACCGCCGGACGGCACAGGCACCCCTGAAGCATTTTTTTTAAAACTGAAATCTGAAATCTGTGATCTATCCGCTGAAACCCGGGCACTTTCTCTGGCAACCATGCTCAGTGCCCGGGTTTTATCTTTGCCTGCCAGCATCCTGATCTTGTCCGGCACCTTCAATACCACAGGATACAGAATAATTGTCACCCTTCCTCTTTTTCCAGCCTTATGATAACATCTGCCACAGTGGCTCCCATGCCTTCTTCATGAACAATAAGAGGATTTATATCCAGCTCCTTTATCATGGGGTAATCATCTGCAAGGGCTTTCAGGGAAACAATGTGTTTTTCCACAGCCTCAATATCAGAAGGTTTTTCTCCCCGCAGTCCTTTCAGAATAGGATACCCCTTGATGGATTTGATCATTCGTCTTGCAACATTTCTGCCCATGGGCGACAGCCTGAAAACAACATCCTTATAGACTTCAACAAAAATTCCGCCCAACCCGAACATAACAGCATGACCAAAAACAGGATCCTTTGAAAGCCCCAGTATAACCTCCCTGCCCTTTGGAGCAAATTTCTGAACCAGCACGCCTTCAACATCTGCATCAGGGTTATGGGTACGGGCATTTTCCATGATGGTTTCAAATGCGGTTTTTACGCCTTTATCATCCTTGAGTCCTATTATCACACCTCCTGCATCGCTTTTATGCAGTATGTCGGCAGATGCGATTTTCATTACAACAGGATAACCGATTTCCGCTGCAATTTCACATGCCTGTTCCCTGGTTTTTGCCAATTTCATGGGAAGAACCTGAAACCCGTAGCATTCAAGGAGTCTGCTGCCTTCAAGCTCGCCTAAAATAGTCTTTCCTGAATCCAGATGTTCTTCAATTATCCTGCCTGCTTTTTGTGTGTCATAGCTTAGGTCAAACTGAGGCAGGATTCTCCTGAACAGCCATTTTACCCCGTTTCTGAGCGCACCCAGAGACCTTGCAGCACTTTCGGGAAACTGATAGACAGGTATTTTATGCTCCTGAAGCAGCTTGACTCCATCCGACACATCAACGATTCCCATGAAAGCGCACACAATGGGTTTTATGGAATTTTCCGCAATATTTACAATGGCCCTTGCAGTGCCGATTGCATCGGTCATGGATTGCGGAGTTAAAATAATCAATACCGCATCAACTCCGTGATCGCTTAACACTGTTGCCAGGGTTTTTTCATACCTGTCCCTTGCCGCATCTCCTATAACATCCACAGGGTTGTGAAAATTTGCAGTCGCAGGAAGATATTTTTTCAGTTCCCTCACGGTCTCATCTGAAAATTTTGCCAGTTTAAGCCCTGACTGCTCTGTCATATCAGTTGCAATGATCCCGGGGCCGCCTGCATTGGTGATAATTGCTATTCTGTCGCCTGTGGGATACTTGTTCGCAGCAAATGCCTGGGCATAGTCAAACAATTGATTGACCGTAGCACACCTTAAAATCCCGGACATGGAAAAAATTGCATCATAAAGGGCATCAGAGCCTGCAAGAGCCCCTGTATGGGAAGCAGCTGCCTTTGCACCGGCATCGGATGAGCCTGATTTTATTGCAATAACATGGGTTGGGTTTGTGCCGGATGTCATCTGCCTTACTTCAGAAATAAACTGCTCTGCGCTCCTTGACAATTCTTCCATATAAATCATCACAACATCTGTATCAGGGTCATTATGATAATAACGCAGCAGGTCCAGTTCATCCACATCAGCCTTGTTGCCTATGGAAATAAATTTTGAAAATCCGAACCCCTTGTCTGCAGCATAATCAAGCACAGCAGTACACAGGGCCCCGCTTTGGGAGATAAAGGAAACATTGCCGGGTGTTGGCATCCTTGCTGAGAAACTCGCATTAAGCGACACCTTTGGCGAAGGATTGATAACACCAAGACAATTCGGGCCAACAAGCCTTACACTGGCTGCTGAACACAGGGACTGGATCTGTTTTTCGATTATGGCTCCTTTGCCGCCCACTTCCTTGAAACCTGCTGACACAATTACAATACCCTTGACTCCCTTTGCAATACAGTCTTTTACAGCCTGAAGCGCAGGCTCCGGGGGAAGGATTATCATGGCAAGGTCAATGGGATCTGGTATTGTTGAAATACTGGTATAGCATTTTACGCTTAAAATGGATTTGGCCTTTGGATTTACAGGATAAAGAGTGCCCGTAAAACCGCCTGATAAAATATTGGCAAAAATATCATGCCCCACTTTTCCCTTTCTGGTTGATGCTCCTATGACCGCTATGGTTTCAGGGGCAAATATCGCGTCAAGTCTGTCCATAGTTTACGCCTCCTTTGATTTACATGCGATTTTACCCTGTTTCAGCCGATAAAACAATTGAATTTAATCACATACAATCAAATTTGATTTGACAGATAAAAACCGGTTCGATATAGGTGTTCTGGGTAAGGAAGCCAAATACCATCAATTTAATCACA
>CAYUOB010000039.1:20797-22238 GCA_964446145.1 uncultured Desulfobacula sp. | reverse complement strand
TGAGGCTGAAATCAGTATCCCCTCGAACCGATATTTTTTTAAAGGTCCCTTCCACATACACTTTATTGACAGGCGTTTCGAGCTTTTTTTTATTTTTTATTACTTATTTCACGCTTGTTTTGGGGTTAGCTGACGGTTGAGGGAAAGCAGCTTTTCCCGTTCTTCTTCAAGAGCATTGGTTATCTGAAGGGTTTTGTCATAATTTTTTTTTATGGATGCAACTATTTTTTGGTGCAGATTGTTTTCAATGTACACAAACAAAGCCCCGAAAAAGAAAATTGCTCCTGTTATGAGCTCGGAGGCAAAATTTATGTTAAAAGTGAAAAAAATAAGAACCAGAATATAACCCAGCAGGAACAGGAATATCAGAAACTGGTGGGTAGCAAGACTCCGTGGCCTGTTCAGGTCATCGCTTATGTAAAATTCTTTCATTAATTTTATATTGCCGCGGAATTTTGCAAGGCTTAAGATCATGAAAATAATACCGGCAAGTACCAGAGCACAGGAAGCCAATTTATAAATACCGCCCATTAATATCACCTTATCAGAAAACTTTTTTTTGCGTAAAATTGCTTTTCAAGGGCTCTGACTCTTTTTTTTCTGTCAGGCCTGAGAAAAAAACGGTAAAGCGGGTCATCCATGATAAATTTTTTTTTCAGTATTTTTTTTTCAAGCATTGCAAGCACCTGGACAGACACATCACAGGAGGGATATCCTTTGTCATCAATGGATATATCTCCGTCTTTGTTGACTTTTACAATATTGTTTATGTCCACAAGTTTGAGACTGCCTTTACAGGTTAGCACAAGATTGCCTATGCCTGCAAGGTCAGGAATATATCCTGTGTCTGCAATCATGGCTCTTGTCCTTTTAACAAACGTGGTGATCTGACTTTCAGCCTTTGCAACAATATGCCTGCGCCTGTCAGTTTCCGGCTCAGCACCCCTGAGCAGATCATCAAGATAGGTTTTGCTGAAAATGCGCCATGGGTCAAGAATTTCGCCCTCAATATATTCCTGAAGTCCGCAGAGAAGGATCTGATTTGTTCCGGTTCCGGTATAATCCACAATGAATTCATTGGATTCTGCAATGAGATCCGGCCCAAGGAATTTAAGCAGTATCCTGTATTTTTTTATTTCATTGAAAACCTGATCAACGCAGTCAAACCTGTTGCGGAAAATTCTGAATATTTTCAGCGGCTTTGCCCTGGGAAAAACTCTGATACCGTCAATGAATTCCCCTGAGGTTTCTTTTTCAAGGTCACTGGAGGAGAGAACTTCAAAGATATGAGACCGAAGCCCTGAACGATAATATTTTCTGAAAACAAACGGAATGCAATCATTGATAAAATTAAGCTGTATAACTTCTTCACCGGACAGGCTGGCCCTGTCTCTTATGTCTTCACCTGTTTCAGAACGTTTCATTTCATCCGGCTGTTTCT
>CAYUOB010000039.1:0-20697 GCA_964446145.1 uncultured Desulfobacula sp. | reverse complement strand
TGTTTCTCATAGTTGCCGATGGACCACCCATCCGCAAAATTATTCTGTGCGCAAATAAATACCCGTGTGGTTTTAAAGTCAAGTGAAAAACACACCCGGGTAATACATTGACTTTTTTTTCCGCGGGCAATAGGATTTATTTACAATTTAGGAGATCATGACAATAATGCAGAAAAAACGGCCGCAATATTCAGGGAAAATGCTTTATCCGGCAGATCATCGGCCATATTTTTGCCTGTATATTATTTTTGTGTTTTTTGTCTGCGGATGCTCAGGCCCGGGCCAGTCCGCTGCCGTGCATGAGAACAGGAACGGGATAAAGCCGGATGAGATATTGATAGGCTCATCCCTTGCCCTTGGAGGCCATGCAGGATATCTTGGCACTCAGATGCTTCAGGGTGCCATGTCATATATCCGCCACATCAATGAACAAGGCGGTGTCTGCGGCAGAAAAATAAGGCTTGTTGCCCTGGATGACGGGTATAATCCTGTGCAATGCCTTTATAACACTCAGAAATTGATACTGGAAAAGAAAGTGTTTGCACTTTTCTGTTATGTGGGCACTCCCACGACCGTAAGGATTATTCCTCTGGTGAATGAGGCAAAAATTCCTCTGGTGGGGATGTTTACAGGAGCAAACAGGCTGCGTCAGCCTGTGAATCATTATCTGTTTAATATAAGAGCCTCATATTATCAGGAAACCCAGGCAGCCGTAGACCTGATCGCAGGAAAAAAGCACATGAACAGGGTTGCGGTTTTTTATCAATACGATGAATATGGATTTGACGGGCTTAAGGGAACCGAAATAGCCCTTAAAAAATACGGGCTGGTTCCAATTGCAAAGGGCTCCTATGTGAGGGGCACCCTGGATGTTGAGGCTGGTCTTGATAAAATAATCAGGTCACATGCCCAGGCCGTTGTCATGATAGGAACCTATGATTCATGTGCCAGGTTCATCACCCTTGCCGGGAAACGCGGTTTCTTCCCTTTGTTTCACAATGTGTCCTTTGTGGGTTCCAAGGAGCTTGCAAGGAGGCTTGGGAAGGACGGAGAAGGTGTGATTGTCACCCAGGTTGTGCCTCCTCCGGATGCGGACAGCCCACAGGAAATTCTTCCGGGAGTTGCGGAATACCTGAAGCTGTTGTCATCTTTTTATCCGGATGCAAAGCCTAGCTTTGTAGGGCTTGAAGGATATCTGAATGCCAGAATTCTGGTGGAGGGGCTGAAACGGGCAGGAAGGGACATATCCCGTGAAAAATTTATCCGTGCCATGGAATCAATTGACCATTATGACCTTGGAATTCAGAATACCCTGTCCTTTGGGAAAAATGATCATCAGGGCCTGGATGATGTCTATTATACCGTGATAAGAAACGGCAGGCTGGTGCTTTTCAAATGAAATTTTTCAATGAACTGTCCCTTAAAAACAAAATTTTTGTGTCCTGCCTGGGATTTATCATGATTGTCAGTATTCTGATCGCACTTTTTACAAGGGCGCTTCTGATTTCAGGATTGACAAGTGAATTAAAAAAAAGAGGTATCGGTATTGCCCAGGCAATAGCAGACAGTTCCAGAGTATACATACTTACAAGAAATAAAGCCGAGCTCACAGCACTTGCCTATGATGCAAAACTTGGAAACCGCAAGGATATGGTAAAATACCTGATCATAACGGATGATCACGGCAATATCCTGGCCCACACCTTTACCACGGGATTTCCGGATAAAATAAAAACCATTATCAGGAAGCAAAATATCATTAAGGGCCAGAACATCGTGAATATCGACCTTGGGACTTCTTCATTCTTTCATGTTGTGGTGCCTGTGGAAGAGGGCATATATACCATAGGTTCAGTACAGATCGGGCTTGATAAAAAACATATCGAGAAACTGATTTCAGACCTGAGGCTGGTTTTTTTAAGTTTTCTTTCCATGGTGAGTATCATTTTCTTTTTTTTAAGCCACAGGCTTGCCCTGAGAATAACAAAGCCTGTGGCCTCATTGATACGGTATACTGACCAGATAACAAAGGGCAATTTTAATATTATTGGAGAAGAGGACCTCAGGATTCTGAACCAGGGCTGCGCCGGCGGCAGGGATGATGAAATTGCAATTTTGACTGCTTCTTTTATCAAAATGACACACAGGCTCAAACAGTCCACTGACAGATTGAAAAAATCACAGAAAAAATACAGAAATCTGTTCCGCAGCGGGCCGAACCCCATTCTTGTTGTTGACAGAAAAAATTTTGAAATTCTGGATGCAAATCCAAATGCCACAGAACTTTTCGGATATGAAAGGGAAGAGCTGCTTAATATGAATCTTTTTACGCTTGGCAATGTGGATGCTGCAGGATTTGACCGCAATTATCCTGAAGGGGAGCCGGTTGTCATCAGTTCAAAGGTCAGATTTTACAAGAAAAACGGGGCTCATATCTTTGTTAACCTGCATGCAAGCCTGTCAGATTATAGGGGAAGGGACGTCATAATTGTCGCTGCAACTGATATAACCGAGCTCATTGAAAAGGATTCCCAGCTTATACAGGCAAGCAAGATGACCAACCTGGAAAAAATGTCAGCAGGTATTGCCCATGAAATAAATCAGCCTTTGAATGCCATAAAAATGGGAAGTGAATATCTTTGTATGATGAGTGAAAGAAAGCGGAAAATACCTGAAAATGATTTCAGGATGGTGGTGGGTCAGATAAGCTCTCAGGTGACAAGGGCGGCAGAAATTGTGGGCAGGCTTAAGGAATTTTCAAGAAAGGCTGATTTTTCAAGGGAAAAAACCGATATAAATGAATGCATAAAATCCGTCAACAAGATCATAGGCAGACAGATTTCCCTTCAGAACATTGACCTTGAGCTTGAGCTTGACAGAAATCTGCCCCTGGTTCTTGCTCATAATAACAGGGTTGAGCAGGTTGTGTTCAATCTGATCACCAATGCAAGAGATGCCGTTAATGAAAGAATAGAAACAAAAAATGATATTGAAAAAGGCAGGATTCTGATTTCAACCTTTTCCGACGGTGAGAATGTGTGTATTGTCATGGCGGATAACGGGATCGGAATAGAGCCTGACCGGATTGACAGAATATTTGAATCCTTTTACACGACAAAGGAAATGGGTGAAGGCCTGGGGCTCGGACTTCCCATTCTCCAGGGGATTGTGAGGGATTATAACGGTACTGTCAGCGTTGCCAGCGATCCAGGGAAAGGCGCAAGCTTCAGAATCAGTTTTCCTGCATATTCTGCAGACAGGGGGCAGACATGAAAATTCTGGTTATTGATGATGAAAAGCCTACTCTTTCCATGTTCAAACTTTTTCTGGCTGCATATGGATATGATGTTCATACAGCAGAAAACGGGGAAACAGGGCTTTTGATGTTTGAAAAAATAAAACCTGATATTGTATTTACTGATATCAAAATGCCGGGAATGGACGGGCTTGAGGTGCTGCGCCGCATAAAACAGGCTGCTGCCCTGTGTCAGGTTATTATCATCACAGGTCATGGAGACATGGAAAAGGCGGTGCAGGCCCTTGATCTGGATGCTTCGGATTTCATAAACAAGCCTGTTGAACGCAGGGCTTTGAATTCTGCCCTTGCCCGTGCTGAAAAAAGAAGGCTCATGTCCGGCAGACCTGGATTTGAATTTATTGTGGAAAACAGGAACAGGGATTTTTATGTGCGTATCACGGGCAGGCTTTCTGAACATGCAGGACAGGATTTTGCAGACACATGCAGGTCCTGGGCCGGTTCTGCAATAAAAAATCTGTCCCTGATATTTGATGATTGTTTCTCCATTGACAGATCCGGAATATCCCTTTTAATGGAGATTGGGCAGCAGCTTAAAAGTTCTGGAGTAAAAATTGTCATGGAGAATCTGTCCTGCAGCTATGCGGAAATTTTCAGAATGGCCGGAATGGACAGAATGGCTGAACTGAAAGAAACCGCTCTGGAAGATCAGGAGTTCTGAAATTATGTCCCGCCACAGGAACAGGCTGCCGATGGTCAGGGATTATGTCAGGCGGCAGCGTCTTTTTCATATTCTTGATTCTCAGTTTCATAAAGGAAAATTTCTGATCACAGGGCAGGCAGCCCAGGGAAAATCAACCCTTGTGGCCTCTTATCTTGAAGATATGGGATTGCCTGTTCTGTGGTTTACCCTGGGCGAAGATGACAACGATCATACAAGGCTGTTTGACAGAATTGAGAACGGGATTCAGGAGTTTGCAGGCAATGATGCTGAAACACAGGGTATGGTTGCCCAGTTGCCCGGTGCTACTCTTGGAACAGACCAGGGCCTTTCACGCCATATAGAATTATTGTCAGGTGTTTTTCACGGACTTGTGTCACCTGTTGTTATTGTTCTGGATGATTTTGAAACAATTGATGAAAATTCATCAGGGTTCAGGCTGGTGCAGGCCCTGTTTTCCATAAGGTTTGAATATCTGAAATTATTTGTCCTGTCCCGAACCAGGCCTTGTTTTAATGTGCAAAGACTTAAAATGGAACATGGAATCTGTGTGCTGGACAATAATGACCTTTTATTTACCCTTGAGGAAACCCGGCAGTTTTTCAGGGACAGGCCGGAGGAGCACCGCATTGATATTGAAAAAATTCACAGAATAACAAACGGATGGGCAGGGGGGCTTGCCCTTGTGATGGAGTCTGCCCGGCAGTTCAGACTTATGGAAAACCTGCCTGCCCGTCTGTCATGGGATGCATTTGATTTTTTTTCAAGGGAAATCTATCTGAACCTGCCAGAGCACATCAGAAATTTTCTGGTTCAGACAGCGGTTCTTGATGCCATTGATATTGAAATTGTGAACCATATTTTCAATTTCTGCAATGCCGCTGAAATACTGAATGATCTTGAACAGCGCAATCTGTTCATCCAGAGAATTGACGCAGGCCCCAATGGAGCGCCATGTTACAAATATCATACTCTTTTTAAGGATTTTCTTGTGCAGGAGCTTGCTGCGGAAAAGGGCATGCAGGCGTGCTGCGCCATATATGAAAAAGCTGCTGATTTTTTCTGGGACAAAAAGGATCATGAGCAGGCAATGGATTATTATCTCAGGGCAGGGGCCTTTTCACAGGTTGTGAAAATTATCCGCATAAAGGGAACAGATTATATCATACGTGGCAGATTATCTCTGCTTGACAAATGGACTGCAAAGATTCCCGGGGCAATGATTGAAAAAGACCCCTGGCTGCTGCTTTTCAGAACCATGACAAAGCGTATTATAGGCGGCATAAAAAATATCGGGGCTTTTAAAAAATGTCTTGAGCTTTTTGACATGGCAGGTGATGTACGCGGAGCACTGATAGCCTGCGGCTGTCTGATTGAGGCATCTGTCTTTGTCAGGCAGCCTTCAGCCGTGATCTTGAAATGGATAAAAAAAGCAGGACAGCTTCTTGCCCAGGTCAGTCAGACCCACAGATATGCATGGGCAAGGGCTTTGCTGTGGCAGCACATAGGTTTTGGGTATATTGCGGGCAACGGAGATATTCCAAAGGGAATGTCAGCATGCCGGAGCGCTGTTCTGCTTGCACGGCGGATCAACAATACTGATCTTGTGCTGAATGCATCAATCATACTCACATTCGGGTGTGTTCAGGCTGGTGATTTTGTAAATGCAGGGCAGATGCTGAAAAAAATAAGCAAAATGACAAAGGAGGGCATCCATCCTGAATACAGAGCGCTTAAAACCATAGTTGATATTGATTTCGCATTCAAGAATGCAAGATTTGAGCTTGCAGGCAGGCTTCTGGACAGATCAGAGGCAGACATTGAAAAATTCGGGCTTATTTTTCTGTATCCTGGATTTATTGAGGCAAAGGCACTTTATCTTGCATACACGGAAAAATTTGATGCAGCAAGACAGATGGCAGGGTACCTCAATGATTTTTGTGTCCTTGAGGGCAATGATTTCTACAAAGGGATTTCCCACAGGATAACTGCGCTCACCTTTTTTCTTCAAAAGCGGTTTGAAAAAGCTGAAAATGAGATCAACCTTGCTTTGAAGGAGCTTGACCTGGCAAAAAAAGGGGATATTCATCATTTTACAGCCCTTCATCTTGCAGGCATGATACAGATGGGGGCAGGCAAGCCTGAACAGGCAAAAAAAACACTTTTATCGGCATTGTCGTATTTTGAAGGCATACGCTCTGAATTTAATTGTGTTCAGATCCGTATGGCTCTTGGGCTTATGTCATTTAAAACAGGGCAGAGGCAGAAGGGGCTTGAATACTTTAAACATGCTGTTGCCACAGCATGCAGGGAAGGCTATGTTTTTTTTCCGATGATATGTGAAGATGATGCTGCTTTTGTATTTGTTGCATTGGCAGGGCATGCAATGATGAACCGGTTTGAATCATGTGTTGTTTCAATGATATGCCGTTTTGATCCTGATATAGTTTTGGAACAGATGTCCTTTGTGTCCGATGGAAAAAAAAAGAAGGAAAAAACAGGTATCCTGGAAAATTTAAGGCCGGTGTATAAAAAATTTCTGCCTGAGCTTTATATTGAAACCCTTGGCAGGTTCAGGCTTGTTCTGGGCGGGCGCGTGCTGGATGCTTCTGCATTTGAAGGATCAAAACCTGTCCTGTTGCTTAAATCCATTGTGCTTCACGGAACTGTGGATATCCCAAAGGAGATTCTGATGGATGATTTATGGCCTGATGCATCTGAAAATTCAGGGGAAAAAAATTTCAAGATAAATTTTCACCGCCTGAGAAAAGCCATTGAGCCTGCTCCTGAAAAGGGATTTGGATATTCATACGTAATCCAGAAGGCAGGGAGGATTTCACTTGATCCTGAACTTGTGACCATTGATGCAGACAGGTTTTTGCATTTGGGCGCAAAGGCGGCTGAGGCTGAGAAAAAAGACAGGCTTGAGCAGGCCCTTGAATTATACGGAAAAGCCGCAGAACTTTATAAAGGGGATTATTTTGCCGAAGAACCCTATCAGGAGTGGATAGTGCGTAAAAGAGAACTCCTGAGAACAAGGTATAGACAGATTATGCACAGCAAGGCCATGATACATGAGGAGCTTGATCAGATCGGTGAAGCTGTGGAAACATGGCATGCTGTCCTTGAGTCAGACCCGTATTTTGAGCCGGCTTACAGAAACCTTATGATAATTTACATGGATTCAGGCAGAAAAAATATGGCTTTGGAGATTTTCGAGGAATGCAGGAGAATATTTGAAACCGGCCTGGGCACACAGCCTGATTCCAGGACGATGAATCTTTACAATAATATAAAATCAAGGTGAAAATGCTTTACCTCGGGCCTTTGATTCATTAAAAAGGATAACATGGATAAAAATAACTCTTCCCATAAAACTTCCTATTATATTCAGGTTGTTGTTATACTTGCAGTATTTTTCTTTGTGCTTTTTAATCTTGTGTTCAAGCTTTTCATTGATTTACGTTCCGATGCCCTGAAAAGGCAGGCGCAGCAAAGGGCAAGGCAGAAGGCTGAAAAGCAGTTTCTGGTAAAGATTGATGACCATTACAAACGCCTTATGAAATTGTACAATGCTGGAGAATATGAGAAAGCCGTTGAAATTATAAAACAATTCAACAAATTTGGTAAACCTGATTATAAAGATCTTCCTGCCATAAAAAAGAAAATCCGCATGGTATTGCTGAAAAGGAAACTTGAATTTATTCCGAAAATTCATCTGACAGAATTCATGCAGCTGTCAAAGGATATCGATATAAAGCAGGATGATTCCACTGAAGTCTTCATACGCAGGCCAAGATATGGCCAGTATTTTTACACCTCTGACCTTCCCATTGAATTTGAAGGCACAGCCCTGTCAGTTACAGGTGATTTTTCGGACAGTATTATATGGACAAGCAGTATTGACGGCAGGCTTGGAAAGGGCAAAAAAATTGCCGTAAATCTTTCCGTGGGAGAGCATACCATCACTGCGACAGGAACAAACGGCAAGACCAAAGGCAGCATGGAAATCCGTATTTACATTGAAAAGGATCCGGATTTTGTAAAGGATTACATAAGAAAATAGCGGGGGCCGGTATCAGGCAAGCCTTTCAAATTTTTTGGGATATTCACGGGCAAGATCCACATAGAGCTGTTTGCCGTATGTCCAGAAATCCTTATGTTTTTTGTTTACATCGCCTATTATTGCAAAAGGAACCCCTCCTGCAATTTTTTCATCCGGGATAATTGTTTTTTGCGGTACAACACAACCTTCTGCAATAATGGCCCATGAACCTACAATAACATCAAACCCTATGACAGAGCCTATTCCTATTACTGCGTGTGATTTTATAAGCCTGCCGTGAATAATGGCCCCGTGGCCCACGGTAACCCTGGTTTCAAGTTCAAGAAGCCCGTTGGGTCTTATGTGAAGAACCGCATTTTCCTCAATGGCGCTTCCTTCACCAATGACAATGCTGCCATAGTCGCCCCTGACAATGGCTCCGTGGCCCACATAGCAGTTATCTGCAAGGGTTACATCTCCTATAACCCTTGCAGAATCACTTATATAGCAATTTTTTCCGATTTTCGGAATTCTTGTGCCATAACGGTAAACACCCATGTATACACAGACCTTTGTTTAAAATGACCTTCCGCAGCAGGAGCCCGGGCCTGCACATCCCTGTGCCTTGCCCGGGGATGACCCGCAGCAGGCAGTGTCACCTGGGCCTGGCATGCGGTTTTTCACAGGCCCTGACATTGAGGAATGTGCAGATAAAAGTTTTGTCATGCTGGTGCTGCCGCATTCAGGACATTCCGGTCTGTCTTGTGTGGAGATCATGAGAATTTCGCTTGATTTCCCGCAATCATCACATATGAATTCATAAAGAGGCATTGAATTCTCCTTGGTTTTTCAGTTCATGTCCATGATTCAAAATTAATGAAGGATCAGAAAAACACCCTGGGCCGGGAATGGGCATTTATCCGGCGCGGGCGTTTTTCTGCAATCCTTCAAATTTTACCAGTGGCCGTCCTTGTTGGGGGATTGGGCAAAAACGATTTCCCCTTTTTTAACTTTTTCCACCACATCAATGACTTTGCCTGCCTGGTCGTTGGCAACTTTTACTCCGGCTGCTTTAAGCGTGTTAAAAGCATTGGGCCCGCAGAAACCGGTGAGCAGAATTTCTGCTCCCTTGTCGCTGACCATTGCAGCAGCCTTGATTCCTGCCCCTTTGAAGGCATTTTTGTTTTCAGAATTGTCAAATGCTTCAAATTCAAGGGTATCAGTGTCAATAACCAGTATATAAGCAGCTCTTCCAAATCTTGGATCAACCTGTGATTCAAGTGAATCTCCCTGTGATGTGACTGCTATTTTCATTTTATCATTCTCCTTTCTCCTTTAAGGGGCATTACATTTGTCCGCCACCGCCGCCGCAGACCTGATCATTACTGATTTCAGGCAGTTTGCCTGCAATGAGATCCATGACAACGGGTTTGATTTCAGGACGCTGGTCATCGTGATATACATCAATTCCCACCTGGCGGAAACCCATGAGGGGGCGCATGCCGATCCCGCCCACTATAAGGGCATTAACCCTGTTCTGGGACAGAAGATTCACAGGAACCATGCACCCTCCCTGGGTATGCTCCTGGTTCTGAAGAATGGATACTTCTTTTATTTCACCGTCTTCCACATCAATAAGGGTGAAAACATCACAATGTCCGAAGTGGCCGGATCTTGTACCGTCAAGTCCGCCCTGACCGTTTGAAGGGACTGCTATCCTTCCGTTTTTCATAGTTTAATTACTCCTGTAATTTTTGCATTATATTATTGGCCACAGGGTGCCTGAAGCAGGGAAGGGACAAAATTGTATCCCATATGCCTTTTATCTGTGCACACAACTGTGAGTCCGGGTTATACTCGAAAATGGTCTGCTCCTGAACCATGGCACGGGTGAAATCAGGATCAAACGGAATCTGTCCCACAATTTCAATATTGTTTTTGCGGGCCGATGCCCTGATTTTTTCCGTCTGTTCAGGGTTTAAATCATATTTGTTTATGCATACCATGGCAGGTAAATTAAAATGTCTTGCAAGTTCTGCAACCCTGTCCATGTCGTGAAGACCTGAAACTGTCGGCTCGGCAATGATGAGAAGGGCTGTCGCCTGTCCTATGGATGCAATAACAGGACATCCGATACCGGGAGGGCCGTCAGTCAGGATAAGGTCAAGTCCCTTGGCTTCAGCAAGCTTCTTTGCTTCCTGTCGTACAAGGGATACAAGTTTGCCTGAATTTTCCTGGGCAATTCCAAGCCTTGCATGAACCATGGGCCCGAACCTTGTATCGGAAATATACCATTGCCCGCTTACAACTTCAGGAAAATCAATGGCCTGTTCAGGACACAGATCAACACAGACCCCGCATCCCTCACATTCTATGGGGTCAATTACAAAATTATCCTGAACAGCGTCAAAACGGCAGACCTCAATGCATCTGCCGCATTGCACACATTTGTCCTGATCGATTACAGCTTCATGGCCGCCCCTGAAATCATGGGCCTGGCCGAAATCAGGGTTCAGAATCAGGTGAAGGTCTGCTGCATCAACGTCTGCATCACACAAAACCTTGTTTTTGGCAAGTGAAGCAAATGCGGAAGTTATGCTGGTTTTGCCTGTGCCGCCTTTTCCGCTCAAAATCACCAGTTCTCTCATTTGACCTGTCCTCCCCTGTTAACCATGTTCTCTATGGAATTGAACAATTCCCTGAATTTTTCCCTGTATTCAGGAAGCTCATCCACAATCATAAGCCCTTTGGAATAAACCTGGGCAATTTTTCTGTCAAATGGAATCTCCATTAATACGGGAAGGTTCTGTTTTTCTGCATATTTTTTCACTTCATCGTTTCCAAGCCCTGCCCGGTTGATCACAAGCCCGTGGGCAAGGTTCAGCGCTCTTACCGTTTCAACGGCAAGTTTGAGATCATGCAGTCCGAAAGGGGTTGGTTCTGTTACCAGAAGAACAAAATCAGTATTTGACATTGCCGCAATAACAGGGCATGAAGTGCCTGGAGGCGCATCAATTATGGTCACAAGGTCAGGGTTGGTATATGAACGCACTTTTTTTATGACAGGAGGAGCCATGACCTGGCCTATGTCAAGCCTGCCGTGTATGAATTCAATTTTTCCTGATGAGCCATGCTCAATTTCCCCAAGGGAACGTTCTTTTTCCGACACTGCATTTTCAGGACATATTTCAAAACACCCGCCGCATGAATGGCAAAGGTTTTCAAATGTCATAACCTGATCTTTCAGAACGGCAATTGCTCCGTATCTGCAGATTTCCATGCATTTTTTGCAGAAAGTGCATTTTTTAAGATCAATTTCAGGAACAGGGGCATTGACTTTTTCTTTTCCAGTGAAAACCGGGTTAAGAAAAAGATGGGCATTGGGCTCTTCAATGTCACAGTCAAGGAGCTGTACTTCTCTATCAATACAGCGGGCAAGGTTGGTGGAAACAGTAGTTTTGCCTGTGCCGCCCTTACCGCTTGCAACACTTATAATCATTGTCAGTCTCCTTTTTTTTAAAGTTCCTGTGCCTTTGCTGCAATTCCGGCAATTTTCTTAAGCTGATCAACCAGTCTTGTCACATGGGAACGCTCAGGTTTTTGCGGAAACTGCATAAGAACTCCAAGCCCTTCGTATTTTTCATGGAAATCCTTATGTGACAAAGGGCTCAGTACAACACAATTGATCATGGCATTTTTTGAAAGTATGTTTTCAATGAATTTTCTGGGATCAATGTCTGGAATCTGCTCTGCAAATATCACAAGGTCAAAATTTTTATCCGAAAGCATGGAAAGGGCTTTGTCAGCAGAATCAGCCCATTCATGGCCAATGCCGTGGTCGCTGAACCCTTTTTCAATTTCCAGGAAAATATTTTTTTCCGGATTTACCAGCAATGCATTAATCATAATATATATTATTCTCCTTTAAATTAAGCCTGTATGTTGAATTATGTGAGGTCTTTTGAACCGCATTATATCAGCTATACAGCTCTGCAAACCATGTGCCAGCATGGATTGGTATATGGGATTATCAATAAAATCAATGTATTGATAATTTGATTTAAAATCATGACAATAAAGCAGTCGCATTTGTGCAACCATTGCCCATGCCCGTTATTTCATGATTTATTGGTTTTAAGGTCTGCAAGGGCAAGATATAATGCACCCACGGCAAGCTCGGCACAATGGAAATGATCCTCGGGCAGGGTTTTCAGAAACTGCTTTATCTGTTCCGGGGAAAGAGTCCATGCGTAGTCAACAGATTTGCCTTCTATGAATTTTGCAACTGTATTGCAGCATGCAATTGTATTCATACACCCGTCCACCTGAAAGGCTACATGTTCTATTTTGTCATTGGAGCATAGCAGAAAACACTGCACTGTATCTCCGCAGTCACCAGTGCGTTTCCCATAGCCGTCAGGGTTCTCGATCTTTTCAATGTGATCCGTGCTCAAAGCCATCTCAATATAATTTAAGGAGTGCTCCTGTAAAAAATTTTTATTTTCCATAACCCGATTTTCCTGTTTAAAATGACCCGTAAACTCCTGCTGGAACCAGGCAAAAAACCATACCTGCAAGAAAATAAGTATGTTTGTGATTTTTGCAAGCCTTTGTTGATGGAGTGTGCATTTTGAGCACGGGTCAATAAGGAGGTTTTGGCCTTGTTTGATGTATATAAGAATTTAGGCTATCATGTGTTAAAGCTCACAGAATACCGGAGTTTGGAATATTCATGCCTGATCTGTTCTGAACCCGGTTGAAAATAAGGATATTGTGATGAAATCACCTGATTTTTTTTACCGGGATATTAAACCCGAAGACCTGCCCGCACCTGACAGACAATCCATGCAATTGATAAGCTATGCCCTGAAAGATGATGCTGACATGGAAACACTGGCACGTTTCATATCAGTTAATCCCGCCCTTACTGCCCAGCTTATTGGGCTTGTGAATTCTGCTTTTTTCGGCTTGCGCCACAGGGTCGATACAATTTCAGAGGCAGTGGTTGCCATTGGGCTGGACAGTTTGAGAAACCTTGTTCTTTGTTTTGCCGTTAAAGAAGCTCTTACAGGTAAAAATATTCCAGGGCTTGACATTGACATCTTCTGGGAAGATTCACTCAGAAGGGCAGTTGCGGCAAAGCTTCTTGCCGATATTGCAGGTTTTTCCGCTGAAGAGGCTTTTACAGCCGGTATGGTTCAGGATATGGGGCTTGTTGCCCTGTTTTTCAGGGAGCCTGAAAAAGCTGACAGATGGCCTCTTCTGCGGTCAAATTTACCTTGCCGCCGCCTTGATATGGAAGAAAAATTGTTTCATGCCGCCCATGACAGTGCCGGTGCACTCATGGCACGGAAATGGAACCTGCCTGAATCATATATCATGGGTATTGCAGACCATCACAGAATTTTTCAGGCAAATGGATCAGGCACATACATTTTTTCATCGCAGTATGAGAACAATGACCTTGCAAAAATCATGTATCTGGCTGATTTATGCAATGCTGTTTATACGGTTCATGATAAATCAGAAGCATTGAGTGCGCTTAAGGACGCAGCACAGCAACTGCCCGGATTTTCATCAAAAAAGCTTGAATCATTGCTCGTTGTTCTGCCTGATCAGGTCGCACAGATGTCAGAAGCCCTGAATATGGCGGCAGGGCCCAGGATAAGTTTTGATATGGTGATGGAACAGGTGAACAAAAAACTTGTTGAAGACAATATTTCATACCAGGAACTTACATGGAGGCTGCAAAAAACCCTGAAGCAGCGTGATCAATATGCTGCAAAACTTGAGGCGGAACTGGATGTTGCAAGACAGATCCAGAAAAGCCTTCAGCCTGATATGGAAAATATCACTCAGGTGGCTGCTTTCAATATACCTGCCATGCATCTGTCAGGCGATTTTTATGATTATTTTAAAAGGGACGATGGCACAATATGTTTCTGCATAGGCGATGTGTCAGGCAAGGGAACTGCTGCAGCCCTGCTGATGGCAAAGGCCATATCTCTTTTCCGGTGTTTGTGCAAGGTTACAGATGATATTTGCTTTATTGTGCAGCTCATGAACAATGAACTTTGCGAAACCGCTGTAAGGGGCATGTTTGTTACATTTGCGGGGGGATGGCTTTATCCTGGTTCAGGCAGGGTTGATATTGTCAATGCCGGGCACATGCCCCCTTTTCTTGTCAGCGGCCGCAAGATAACGCGAATTGATCCTGATGATCCTCCCCTCGGAGTTTTACCGGATATTGGCCATCCACCAAGGCAGATTTACCTTAATGACAGCAGGCTGTATCTTTATACAGATGGATTTACAGAAGGAAAACTCAAGAAAAACAGCGGCATGGAAAAAAAAACATACCAGCTCGGGTTAAAAGGTTTTCTGCGCTGGCTTGTCCAGTCCGGCCACATGCCGGTCAGGGATCAGGCAGACTGGCTCATGAAGCAGTGCCGCCTTAAAATGGCGCCCCGGTCAGATGATCTGACCTTCATGGTACTGGCTGGTAATTAGCATGCATTTGCGGTTTAAAATTTTTTTATCAGCCTGACCCTGTTCAGGCCTTCTGGAGTATGGCTGTATTCAACAAAGTCCATTATCTGTTTCATGATATGAATCCCAAGGCCCCCGGGTTTTATTTCATTGATATCCCTTGACTGTATCTTGCTGATGTCAAACCTGGGCCCATTGTCAATAATGGAGATAATCAGTTTTTCATGATCAGCTTCAATTGTGAGGTCTATTTTTCTGGTTCTGTCCCGGCGGCAGCAATGCTTTATTATGTTTGAACATGCTTCATCAACAGCAAGCACGATTCTGTCGGAATCCTTTTTTGATATTTTAGTGCCTTCCATGGCTCCTGATATGGCAGCCCTGATCCTTTTAAGGTTTTCCGGATGAGAGGTGACACAAAGGTGAATTATGTCTGATTCCATGTCCATATTCATATCGTGCTCATTACAAGCAGTGTCAGGTCATCGGTTCGTGGCTCGCCCATGGCAAATCTGTCGACCTGATCTGTTATTGCCCTTATCATGGCCTCTGGCGGGCCACTTTGATTTTCAATCGTTCTGATGAGCCCTTCAATGCCGAACCTGCGGCCCTCATTGTTTTTTGCATCAATGACTCCGTCTGTATAAAGAGTAACCTGGGAACCTTTTTCAAGCATGAAAGTTTCAGATTTGTATTCTGCTGCCGGAATTATGCCAAGCGGGGGGCCTTTTTTGTTGTCCTGGCCCAGAAGCTGTGCATGCCCCCTGTATGAGTAGATCGGGCAGACATGGCCGGCATTGGCAATTTTTATTGTATATGCTTCAGGATCAAGAAGTATGTAGACAAGGGTGACAAACATGCCTCTCTTGGTTCTGCCGCATAGTTCTTTGTTTATCCGGGTTAAAAGTTCTTCCGGCTCAGGATGTATGAATGTGTAGTATTGCAGGTCACTGGACAGCCTTGCCATGAACAGGGATGCTGAAATGCCCTTGCCTGATACATCTCCCAGAACAATTCCAAGCCTGTTGCCGGGCAGTTTGAACACATTGTAGAAATCTCCGCCGATCTTGAGAGCAGGCTGATTCAGGGCTGCAAACCTGTGGGTCGCAAGGATTGGCAGTTCCTTTGGCAGAAAACTTTCCTGTACCTCCCTTGCAAGTTTCAGATCCCTTTCAAGGGTTTGTCTTTGTAATATCATGCTGTGCATTTTTGCCGTGTCAATTGCAACGGCAGCACTGGTACTTATGGTGATCAGCATTTCAAGCTCTTCTGATGAGAAATAAAACGGAGGCACAAGCTTGTTTATTACCTGAATAACCCCTATCACCTTTTTTTGCAGTTTGAGGGGGACACACAGCATGGCTCGGGTTCTGTAGTTTGTTATCCTGTCATGGGAAGAGGAAAAACTGGGGTGTTTGTATGCGTCTTTTATATTCAGGGGAAGCCCTGTTTCAGCGACAAGCCCTGCTATTCCCTGTCCTTTTTTAAGCCTGTAGATTTCCTTGATCTCATCTGCAACATCACCCAGAGCAATGTAGAAAATAAGGTCTCCTGTTTTTTCATCCTTTAAAAGCAGGCTGACAGCATCTGCGGTAAAGGCTTCTTTGGTTGCTGTCATGACATTGGAAAGCAGTTTGCCGATTGAAAGTTCAGAATTGATCAGATTTGCAATTTCAATGCAGTCAGATAATCGCTTTACCCTGTTTATACAGGCGGAAAGATCAGGATCATGCGGATTATGGTTTGCGGAATCGCAACCTGATGCTGGACATGCTCTGCCCGTAATCATATGCTGATATTTATTTTTATCCATATTTAGTAAGTATTTTTATATAAATGCTTGCAGGGTTTGTCAATCTTTGTCATTATGTTTGATATGCAGGTCAGGATCGGCTGTTGATGACGCAGTACAAGATATACGGGTAAGCGGCAACTGATGATCATAGTAGAAAATCTTGTAAAAAAATACGGAGAGGTCAAGGCTTCCAACAATATAAGCTGCTCCTTTGAAAAGGGCAGGGTTACTGCCATACTGGGCGGAAGCGGCTCTGGAAAAACCACTCTTTTAAGGCAGCTCACAGGCCTTGAAAAACCAGATTCAGGGTCCATATATATTGCAGGAACAGATATTACAAAACTGAGGAGAAAAGAGCTTTTTGCCCTGCGTAAAAAAATGGGGATGTTGTTTCAGGGCTCTGCACTTTTCAATTATCTGAATATCTTTGAAAATATTGCTTTTCCCCTGCGGGAGCATACAAAGATTGCTGACAATATTATCAGAACCATTGTTACAATGAAACTTGAAATGGTTGGGCTGAGGGGGACGGAGAACCTGATGCCGTCCCAGCTTTCAGGCGGCATGATGAAAAGGGTGGGCCTTGCAAGGGCAATTGTAATGGATCCTGAAATAATATTTTATGATGAGCCCACTTCAGGCCTTGATCCCATTTCAACCGGGGTGATAGGCAAGCTTATCATGGATCTTAACCATGCGCTTAATATCACTTCTGTTGTTGTTTCTCATGATATAGAATCCAGTTTTAAAATAGCAGATAATATTATTATCCTTTTTTATGGGGAAGTCATTGCCAGTGGCAGTGTGGATGAAATCAAAAACAGTTCCGACCCCCGTGTGAGGCAGTTCATAAATGGAGAGCCTGAAGGCCCCATACCGTTTACACGTACGGATAAGAATTATCTTGACGAGATATTGTTTTCTTAAAGGAAGCCATATGAATCTGGAATTACCGGCATATATAGGCAGGTATGCCCTCGAATGGATACGGGGGCTGGGCAGAAGCGGAATTTTTCTGGTTCTTGCAGTCTGCCGGGGATTTGTTGTCCCCTTCAGGCTGAACCGCATCATAAAGGAGATTGAATTCATAGGATCAAAATCTTTGCTTATTGTCTTTGTGACAGCTCTTTTTACCGGAATGGTGTTGGGACTGCAGGGTTATTATTCCCTCAGCCAGTTTGGGGCAGCAGCAGCCCTTGGGGTTATGGTTGCCCTGTCCATTATAAGGGAGCTTGGCCCTGTTCTCTGTGCCCTGATGGTTACAGGCAGGGCCGGGTCGGCAATTACAGCCCAGATAGGTATAATGAAGATTACGGATCAGTTTCCAGCCCTTGAAATGATGGCAATTGACCCTGTAAAATATGTTGTAACCCCGAAAATTTTTGCAGGAATTTTATCCCTGCCCCTTTTGACGGCATTGTTTGATCTTGTGGGCGTGACAGGCGGTTATCTTGTGGGGGTCAAGCTTCTTGGGGTCAATGAAGGGGCTTACTGGGGCAGGATGGCGGCAGCTGTCACCTTTACCGATATTTACGGAGGAATTTTAAAATCAATATTTTTCGGCCTTATGATAAGCTGGATATCCTCCTTCATGGGAGTTTTCTGTGAATCCACAACTGAAGGGGTAAGCCGGGCAACTACCAATACGGTTGTCATAACTTCCCTTTCAATTCTCATTGTGGATTATGTCTTGACATCTTTATTGCTATAGGATTTAAATTATTCATCATGTATGGGAAAAAAACGGAAATTTCAGTGGGGCTTTTTATGATAGCCGGGATGGCATGTCTTGTCTACCTGTCTGTAAATCTTGGCAATGTAAACCTGTTTGGCTCAGATTATTTTACAATCAATGCCAGATTCGGATCCATTGAGGGTCTGAAGGTGGGAGCATCCGTGGAAATTGCGGGTGTACCGGTGGGCAGGGTCAGCCGGATTACACTTGATGATGATGAAGCCCTGGTGCAGATGGAGATAAAAAAAGGGACAAAGATATCAGATGATTCCATTGCATCCATACGTACAAAAGGAATTATAGGGGATAAATTCATTAAATTGTCTCCTGGCGGGTCTGATGAATTTCTGCATGACAGGGATTCATTGACAGATACTGAATCCGCCATAAGCCTGGAAGAACTGGTCAGCAAATATATTTTCAATAAATAAGACGGCAACGGCATATGGGTTTTAAGATTAAAAGCTGTGAAAAACAGAATATCGGAATTATAAGCATTGAAGGCGAGGTGGATATGTTTACTTCGCCGAATTTCAGAGATGAGATGCTGCCTTATTTTCAAAAGGGTGTAAAAACAATTATTGTCGACCTTAAAGGTGTCTCATTCATGGACAGCTCAGGGATTGCCACACTTGTTGAAGGGCTTCAGTGGAGCAAAAAAGAACAAGGAAGGCAGTTTATTCTTACAGGGCCGGGGCCCAATGTTAAAAATGCCCTGGCACTCACAAAACTGGATAATATTTTCACGATTAAAGATAATAAAGATGAGGTTTTGCGTCAATTGACCAGAACCCGGTAAAAATGATCTGATTTTTGGGAGGAAATAATGAAATTGTTTAAATCTGCTGCTCTTGTATTTTGTATTTTATGCTTTGTGTTCCCTGCTCATCATGCCCTTGCTTCACCTGCCAGGGATCAGCTGCAGACAACAATTGATAAATTGCTTGAAATCCTCAAGGATCCATCCCTTAAGGGAGAAGAACATACAGAACAAAGAAGAGATGCATTGAGAAAGGTCATAAGGGAACGCTTCAGCCAAACAAAGATGGCCCAGCTCACACTGGGGCGTCACTGGAGAAAAAGAACCAGGGAGGAGAAAAAACAATTTGCTGAACTTTTTGGCAAACTGCTTGAAAAAACCTATATTTCCAAGGTTGAGGCATATACAGATGAAAAAGTGGTCTTTGTCAAGGAGTTTGTAAAAAAGAGAAAAGCCCAGATATACACAAAGGTTGTCACGGACACCGTTGAAATACCCATTGATTACAGGATGTTCAGAAAGAAAGACGGTACATGGATGGTATATGATATTGTAATTGAGGGTGTCAGCCTTGTCGGCAATTACAGATCCCAGTTTGACCAGAGCCTTCAGAAGGGGTCTTATGAAGATCTTGTCAGGGATCTGAAGACAAAGGTGCAGAGCTGATGATAATCACCTGATTCCGGATGATCTGTCTATATCGAGAATAGTGCCTTTGATATATTCCTTTGTCTCATAACGTGTTATATTGGTCAGCTTTTTTGTGATGTTTCCAAGTTTCTGGGTATGTGACATGGCTGTATTTATCAGGTTAAGGTTCGGGTCGTTTTTTTTCATGTTCAGGGTGCACAATTCAAGATTGCCGAGTATCACCTGAAGGGGCTGGTTCATTTCATGGCAGATACCGCCTGCGGTTTCAATGGCCGCAAGCAGCCTTTCACTTTTTTTTATTTCACTGATATCGTTTACAAATACGCAGATCTGTGTAATTTTGCCGGAGTCATCAGAGACAGGGTGCAATTGCACGTCATAATGTTTTTTATTAATCTGTTTTCTGTAATTCAGAGCCTTGCCTGTCTGTATAACCTTATCGGTAAGCAGGGTAAGCCTTGAAATATCATTCTGTTTTAAAAAAGATTTAAAGTTTTTGCCGGTCATCTGCTCCGGAGTCATGCCGAACAGGTTTGCCCCTGATTTGTTCAGGTTGATAATTTTCCCCTTTGTGTCAACGAGATATACAAGGCTGTTTGTGGCATCTATCATGGCCTTGATGGTTGCTTCGCTTTTCTGAAGGGTTTTTTGTGCCTGTTTTGTTGCGGTTATATCGTGGATTATGGCATACAGAACTGTTCTGCTGCGAAATTCAATGGGGCCTGAACAGATTTCAACTTCCCTTGTTTCATTGTTTTTAAGAATATGGCGTGAATTGAAATGATTGCATCTGCATTGCCTTACATTCTGTATTTGTTTTTCAACCTGTTTTCTGGGCATGGCATTGATTGTAAAGATTGTCATGCCGGTCAGTTCATCCCTTGTGTATTGATAGAATTTCTGGGCAGCCATGTTGGCATCCAGTATTGCACCGTCATCAGGATCAATGATGAGCTGGATAAAATGAGAACTTTTAAATAAAGTTTCATATACGGTGGTGTCGTTCAAGGGGTCAGGATACATGGTATAGGCCATTTTTGTTCAGATTAAAATAAATTTATATCCTATAATATACCACAAGTGGGGATTCAATAAAACCCGCGGAAAATTTATTTGGCATGGTTGCTGAAATCTAGGTGTTGCCTGATGCTTTTATTGTGTCGTAATATGAATTTCCGGATTTTTTTCATCTGGCATACAGGTTGCCGGATGCAATATTTACCATGAGTTATATTACATGGAGAA
>CAYUOB010000038.1:9111-22369 GCA_964446145.1 uncultured Desulfobacula sp. | reverse complement strand
TTTTTTCACCTCATCTGCATATACAGGCGTTTTCATGTTCTGATTGTTCACAAGAAACACCTGGGGATTTTTTGAAACCGGGCTCATACTGACCTGAACAGGGACATGATATACCTGCTCGATATTCCAAGAGGTCAATACCTTTTCAGGAGTGCCCTGGCTGAAAATCTCACCTTTTTGTTTATCAATGAGAACCAGGCGGTCGGCAAATTCCGATGCCAGGTTCAGATCATGGATCACCATTAAAACGGTCAGGGATAACCTGTTTTTAAGCTGCACAAGCAAAGAAAGTATCTTTGCCTGATGGGTTATATCAAGATGGGCAGTGGGTTCATCCAGCACCAGCAGAGCAGGTTCCTGAGCCAATGCCCTTGCAATGGCGGCAAGCTGACGTTCTCCCCCGCTTATTTCATGCATTTTTGCATCTGCAAATTCTGATGTTCCTGTCATTTCCATATATTTTTGTACAGTCCTTATATCCCCTGAATTCTCAAAAAACTGATACCGTTTAAAATATGGCAGCCTGCCAAGCATGACATAATCCTTCACCTTCATTGCAGCAGGGGTGATTGTCTGCATCACGGACGCGACCTGTCTTGCAAAAGACGAATGAGAAAAACAATTGATATTTTTCCCCCTTAACCGCACCCTGCCGGCGCAGGGTGCAATCATTTTCAGAATAATTTTCATCATGGTCGTCTTGCCGCAGCCATTGGGGCCTGTAACTGCCACAAATTCACCAGAACAGACAGTGAAACTGATATTATTCAGAACCATGCGGTTCTGATATTTAAAACAGATTCCGTCCATGTTCAGCATATCGCTCACAATACCACCTGTTTTCCGGAAAGTGCCCATATAAACATGATTCCGCCTGCTATACCCGTTATCACTCCCACCGGAAGCTCAAGCGGTGCAATAATGACACGGGCGACAACATCTGAAAGGGCAAGAAAACAGGCTCCGGCAAGAAAAGAAGACACCAGAAGAATCCTGTGGTCAGGCCCTGTTATCATGCGGACAAAATGGGGGACAATAAGCCCTGCAAACATTATAATACCTGCGACAGCAACACTCAGGCCCGTGAGAAAAGATGCGGTTATGAACACAATCTTTCTGACCTTAAGTGTATTGACCCCAAGGCCTGCTGCCTCGTCCTCGCCAAGAAGAAGGGCATTTAAATCCATACACAAGCAGCAGGATACTGCAAGCCCTGCAACAGATCCCGCACAGGTTATCCTGATCAGAGCCATATTGGATTCATCAAGCGAACCCATGATCCACAGGACAATATTCTGAAGATCACTGGTTTTTGATACAGCCATGATCAGCATGACAAGGGAAGATGCCACGCAGGATATCATCACACCTGTCAGAAGCATGCGGTTGGAGCGCAGATGGCAGGATTTTCTGTTGAGCCAGTATACCAGAAAAATCACCACACACGCCCCTGCAAATCCGGACAAAGGCCAGGCCACAACCCCGAGAACAGCATGAAATTTAAAAAGAATATTCATGCAGACTCCAAGTGATGCCCCGCCGGAGATACCAAGGGTATAAGGTTCAACAAGGGGATTACGGAACATTGCCTGAAGCAGTGCGCCTGCAAGGCTCAAAGCCCCGCCCACTGCCATTCCGAGCAATATTCTGGGCAGGCGTATATCCACCAGAATACTGTATTCTGCACTTCCTCTGCCATGCATCAGGATTCCTGCAACTCTGTCAGGGCTTATGCCTGCACTTCCGGTACACAAAGCAAACAGCCCCGTTGCGGCCAAAGCAGCTCCAAGCCCTGTTACAATCAGAATCCAGCGTTTTAATTCACGATTCATTTCATGGACACCTCAGGATGAATCATGGGCAGAATAATTTTCAGGCCTTTAACAAACGCAACAGGGTCAGGGCTGCACATCATTGCCGGCTCAAGTACATATACACGGCCATTTCTTACAGCATCAATACTGGGAAAATGCATCCATCTGCGTTTTTCCATTGACCCTGCCTTTCTGGAACTTCCCATTGTGGCGATCAGGATAACCCTGGGATTCTGCATGATCACCTTTTCCCGGCTGTAAATGCCTGATGATTCATCAGGAGCAATATTGACTCCTCCGCTATAACGGATATATTCATTGATAAACATGGCTTTGCTGGCTGCCTGCAAGGGCTTTACGCCAATCTGCACAAACACGCCCGGCTTTTCAAGCCCCTTTGTTTTTTCAAATATCTGATGCACCTGTTCTGCGCATTTTTCAACTATTTCACAGGCAGTTTCCCTTTTTCCAAGTTTTTCAGCAATTTCAATTGTAATGGCGCAAAGCTCATCAAATGTTGCGGGATTTTTAACGCGCATTATGTGAATATTCTGATGTTCCAGGGTTCTGAGCTGTTTTTCCCGGGACAATGGGCTTGAAATAACAAGGTCAGGCTGCATTCTGACAATTTTTTCAACATTGGCCCTGATGACAGACCCGATTTTTTCCTTGTGTCTGGCAGCATCAGGTACATTGCAATACGTGGTATCACCAATAAGGCAGTCCTGGCCCCCCACAAGATAAATAATCCGGGTTACAAGGGGAGACAGGGAAATCACACGGGTATACACCCTGTCAGAACACCATGCCCGGCATGACAGGGCACACACAATGGCAAGCCCGGCCAGTAAAGGGAAATACCATGAAATTTTATTGCACCTGTCAATGTTCATGTTTCAATTGTTCAAACGCACCTGTAAACACAGCGTTTAAAGCCATTTTCAGCACCTGAGGAATCTTTTTGTCCGTTATCATGGGTATGGTCTTCATGATTTTATTGCCTGAAATTTTACCTGCCACATTACAGCACCATTGCTCATAGAGGCCAAGATCCCTGACAAGACCCTTTTCATAATTATCACTCAATGCCAGAGAGGCTTCAATAAAAGAGGCATATTCCGGATTTAAAAGTATATGCTCAACCCTTGCCCCAAGGCGTGATACACTGATATTTTCCCGGTTCATGCATCCACACTCCACATTGCCGGCAAGGGAAAAAACAGATATTTTTCTTTCCTTTAAACGCTCAAACACGGAACGGCCTGCAATCAGGTTATTCTGGTTGAAAATGGCCTGCTTTACCCCTGCATACACAGCCTTTGAAATCAGCTCTCCCATTTTTGTATGCCCCCCTGCATTATCAATGTGGACACCTGTGCCCTGAACCACAATTATATTATCTGTTCCAGTTCCTGTGGCAGAGTGTTTCAAAGGGGTGTATGAGCTTCTGATGTCAAGATCCTCCAATGCAGCGGTTTTGGCTTCTGTTGCAGTGATAATGGCGCGTGTCATGGCCCGGTCTGAGAGCTGCATATTTGTCATGATAATAATATTGATCGTGCCGGGTTCATAAAACGAACCCGTATCCCTTGACATGCGCAGTGCATTGGAACTGACCCCGGCAGTGACAAGGGCATAAACCTTCATTTTTCTGAACTGAGTTGTCTGCACGGACAATTTGTCCATATCCGCACCTGTCATGAGAAACGAGGATGTTTTTCCGGCCCTTCCAAGGGTATTCAATATGGCAGTGCGCATGGCCTTCATGCCCAGCTTATGGCCCGGCCCCCATGTGGGAGGAGGAGAAAAATGATTGCCTATGGAAAGTATATGGGCACGCCTGCCTTCAAGGGTGGATACAATGGTCTGGGCATGCGTAAAATCGATCACAAGGGTTTTGTTTTCAAAATCAAATATGGTGGAATAATCAATTGAAGCTGATTTAATATAATCAAGACCAATTTTCAAAGGTTTTATATTATTGATTTTTGCAGGCAGAACATTGTTTGCTGAATCAGCAAATTTATCCATATAAATCATTGAAGACAACCATGAAATGAAATACCCTGAATGTGCTGCAGCCCTGCATGTAAGCTCACATGGAAAATAAAAAATCCTGCCGTTTTTCACTGCATCAACATCCTTCCATCCCGGACGCTGAAAAAATTTCATGGCAGCTTTCCTGTCCTGACCGCACCCATAAATCACCTGGGGATTGAATTTTATCCATTCCTGCATGCTAACCTTGACTATATTGCCTTTTTTCCCGAAATCAGGAGGAATCCCGCCTGCAGACCTGATCAGGTCATTCTGAAACGAGTCGTTTCCAGGCGTCATTATGCTGTTTGTGCCCATAAGCCTTATAACCCGTTTTTTCTTCCCGGCATGAACTGCCTTTGCAAGTTTTGCGGCAATATGGGCTATTTCAAGCCTGTTTTTCTGGATCAGCTCAGCGGCGCGGGCCTGCCTGCCGGTTATTTTTCCAAGGGTCTCAATATTATGCCATGACTGGGCAAGGTTTTTTGTAAAATAAACAAATACAGGGCAGGATAAATTGCGCAGCCGCCTGATCATGGTTTTATGCAGAGGAGAAACAATTACCAGATCCGGTTTTGCACCTGTTATCTGTTCCATGGAAGGAGAAAAAAAACCGCCTGCAAGAATTTTTTCATGGGAGCCTTTAAGAAAAAAATCATGGTAAGTAAGTCCGGCCACCCTGTCCCCGGCTCCAATAGCAAACAGGATTTCAGTTGCAGCTGGCACAAGGGAAACTATGCGGGAAGGCCTGGCCTGCATTATTATTGCAGTGCCGGAACAGTCTTTTACCTCAAGGTTCTGTGCATATAGCAATGTCCCGGCCAGACATCCCTGAAAAATCAGAAAAAAAATAAAAACCGCGATAAGTTCCGTTCTTTTATATTGCATGTCAAAACTCCAAATTCAAATATAAAGATGCAGAAAACAAAAACTCCGGACTGATTTGCCTAAAATCAATCCGGAGTTTCCCTTTTCTTTATCCTGGATAATGAATACTGCTTTGCCCTGCAGAATATTCCTGCGGCTCAGGCAGGTCTTCTGGCTCCCGGATCATCCTTTGGCTGCGCCTTCCCGCAGATTTAAAAATCAGCAGTGGCATGATGCAGCTTTTGTCCCCGGTTACAGCGGCGGGCCCGCTCCGGATTTCAACCGGATTCCCTTATACGCCTCTTATAGGCACCTGAACCTGAATCTTTATTGAGGAATCAACCCGGTATGTCAAGTTTTTTTTAAAATATCACGGCCTGAATATTGTGAAATTCCGGTTCCAGAGCCCTGATTATCCTGAGACAGGCAGAACCCGGCAGGCTCAGGTGCGGCCTCCGCTCCATTTCAGGCGGGTTTTAAGCACCTTGAAATAGGATTGATCCTCAAAGGAAATCATTTTGACATGGTTTTTGCTCTTTTTTATGAATATTGTATCTCCAGGGTCCATTTCCACTCCCTCCTGGCCGTCAAGGGTGAGAATCATGTCTTCTGGGCTGCCTTCCAGACGTATCATTATCTCGGTGGAATCAGGTATGATAAGGGGCCTGTTTGTCAGAGTAAAAGGACAGATCGGAGTCAGAATAATTGAAGGAACTTCTGGGTGGACTACAGGGCCGCCTGCTGCAAGGGAATATGCAGTTGAACCGGTGGGAGTTCCAACAATCAGCCCGTCCGCCCGGTAGGTTGTAAGGTAGCAGGAATCAAGATATACAGCGCACGATGCAAGTCTTGACAGGGCAGACTTATTGATAACGGCATCATTTAACACATCCACATCAATGATTGTGCTGCCGCCGCGCACAACTTTGATGGAAAGCCTGGTTCTTTTCTGAATGAGATACCGGCCGTCCAGCATGGCAGCAACCGCTTTGTCCAGCCTGTCCTCGGTTGTTTCCGCAAGAAACCCCACCTCACCGAATTTAACTCCCATAAGGGGAATATCCCTGTGGCCGATGAAGCGTGCAGCACTTAAAAAAGTACCATCTCCTCCCAGGACGATCATGGCTGACAGGTTATCGGGAATTTCATCGTTTCCGGTATCCTGAATGTTTATGACAACACATCTGCCCTTCAGCCTCTGTTTAAGCTCTTCAGCCTTTTGCTCGGCCCTGGCATCATTTTTGACCACAAGGCCGAATTTTTTACTGGTCATTGTTAAAGCGCTTCCTCCCTTTTATGGTATAAACGGTTATTGCCCCATGAGCTCTGCAAAGTCAAGGACAAAACCATGTGCCAACAGCTTCCATCCAGTGTGCTTTGAACATACGGATATATTCAATTCATCTTGACCTTGATGATAAAATCTTCTATCGTGAATGATCATGAAATCTCACAATTCAAAGCAACGCCCTGAATGAAACAGATATATTTTTTCATATTGGCTCTGGCAATATGCTGGTCTGTCCCAGGTTTTGCAGACACAGGCACGCATGAGGCAGTTCACAAAAAGGCCGATATCTATGTCATTCCGGTCACAGGCACTGTAGAGCCCGGTATGGCGGCATATGTCAAACGGGCACTGCGGGATATCAGAAACGATCCTGATGCTGTATTTGTCTTTAAAATGGATACATTCGGCGGAAGAGTGGATGCAGCCCTTGATATTGTGGATACAATCTCAGGCCTTCCTGAAAAAAGAACCATTGTCTTTGTGGAAAAACGCGCAATTTCGGCAGGTGCTCTCATCGCCCTGTCCGCAGGCCGTCTCTTCATGAAAAAAAACACCATAATAGGTGATTGTGCTCCCATCATCAATTCAGGCCAGGGAATGAAAATGGCCGGAGAAAAAATCCAGACGGTTTTAAGGGCAAAATTCAGATCCCTTGCAAAAAAAAATCATTATCCTGTTGTACTGGCCCAGTCCATGGTAAGCCTTGATATGGAAGTCTATCAGATAATTATCAACGGCAAAAAAAAATATCTGGACAGAAAAGCCTGGGATGATCTGACAAAAGCCGAGAAAAGAAAAATAAGCTCAAAAAAAACCATTGTAGCCAAAGGAGAGCTTCTGACCATGGATGATGCCGAGGCCTTTAACCTGGGCTTTTCCCGTAAAAGTGTAAAAAACCTCAATCAGGCCCTGGCACTTGCAGGATATCCATCAGCAGATATTGTGACCATTGAAGCCACCTGGTCTGAAAAATTTGTAAGATTTGTTCACCCCTTTCTGTCGGTTCTCATGCTGATAGGGATAGGAGCCATATACACGGAAATAAAAGCCCCGGGATTCGGCCTGCCCGGGATTGTGGGCATCATCTGCCTTGGACTGGTGTTTTTCAGCCAGTATCTGGCAGGCCTTGCAGATTATACTGAACTGCTGGTTCTGCTGACAGGAGTTCTTCTAATGGGTGTGGAAGTGTTTGTACTGCCAGGATTCGGCGTGGCCGGCATCTCAGGCCTGGTGTTCATTGCGGCAGGACTTGTACTTTCCTTTCAGAACTTTGTTCTGCCTGATCCTTCCCTGCCCTGGGAAAAGGCTTTGATGATAAAAAACCTGGCCCAGGTGTTCGGAGCATTTTTATTTGCCTTTTTCATATCCCTTTTCATGATACGATTTGTGCTGCCGAAATTTTCAAAGATGGTAAACGGCCCCTATCTTGAGGCTGATCTCAAAGATTTCCGTGTGGACACGGCAGATGACTTCGGAGTGAGTCCTGGAGACACAGGCATTGCCCATACATTTCTGAGGCCCTCCGGAAAAATTCTTGTCAAAGGCCGCAAAATAGATGCCATTACCCGGGGAGAATTCATTGAAAAGGGCATCAATATCAAAATCGAAAAAATTGAACACAATCATGTTATTGTTACACCTGAACATTTTTAAGGGATAAAGGCAATCAAATGGAATCACTGGTTTTACCTGTTCTGCTACAGATAATTGGAATGGGAGTCATAATGGCTGAAATTTTTATTCCGTCCATGGGGCTTTTAACCCTTATGGCCCTGGGCCTGTTCGCTTACAGCCTGTATATTGTATTCGGAAATATATCTGTAACAGCAGGATTTATATTTGCAGGAGCGGATATGGTGTTTGTTCCGCTGCTGATCATTGCAGGAATAAAAATGCTGGCAAAATCCCCTTTATCCCTTAAAAAGGAATTATCAAAAAAAGACGGAGTGGTTTCACAGGACAATGAGATGCAGTCCTGCCTTAACATGAAGGGAATTGCACTCACTGATCTGCGCCCTGCCGGAATGGCAAAGATCAATTCACGGCGCCTTGATGTGGTGACAGATGCGGAATATATCAATGCCGGAACCCCGGTAATTGTAACCAAAGTAACCGGCAACAGCATAATTGTTGAACAGGCCGGGCAACAGGAGGAAACACAATGAATATAATGGGAATCTTACTTATTATTGCAGGTATCATTGCACTTGTATTGTTTTATTTTATTTTTTCATATCTGGCCTTATGGGTGCAGGCTCTGGTGTCAGGAGCCAAAGTAGGCCTGATCAACATAATTTTCATGCGATTCAGAAAGGTTCCACCCAAACTTATTGTTGAATCAAAAATCATGGCTGTAAAGGCAGGAATCGATATTTCAACCGATGCCCTTGAATCTCATTATCTTGCAGGCGGCAATGTTGCCCGCGTTGTCCAGGCTCTTATCGCGGCAGACAAGGCAAATATAGCCTTGAGTTTCAACCGCAGTGTTGCCATTGACCTTGCAGGCAGAAACGTGCTTGAGGCAGTGCAGATGTCGGTCAACCCAAAAGTCATTGAAACACCGCTTGTTGCTGCCATGGCCAAGGATGGAATCCAGCTCAAGGCCATTTCAAGGGTCACGGTCAGAGCCAATATTGACAGGCTTGTGGGCGGAGCAGGAGAAGAAACTGTGCTGGCAAGGGTAGGCGAAGGCATTGTAACCACAATAGGCTCTGCAGACACACACAAACAAGTGCTTGAAAACCCGGATCTCATATCCAAAACAGTATTGAAAAAAGGCCTTGATGCAGGCACTGCCTATGAAATCCTGTCCATTGATATTGCAGATGTGGATGTGGGGAAAAACATAGGAGCACAGCTTGAAACCGACAGAGCAGAAGCAGACAAAAAAATCGCCCAGGCCAAAGCAGAGGAAAAACGGGCAATGGCATTTGCACAGGAACAGGAAATGAAAGCCAGGGTTCAGGAAATGCGGGCCAAGGTTGTGGAAGCTGAGGCGCAGGTGCCCCTTGCCATGGCAGATGCATTCAGAAACGGCAACCTTGGAGTCATGGACTATTACAAAATCCAGAATATTGCCGCTGATACAAAAATGAGAGACCAGATTGCATCTCCTGATCCTGGAGAAGATAATAAATAAAAAGGAAAATCCATGAATTTTGATTCAATCCTGTCAATTATTCTGATCATTGCCTTTTTTGTCCTGCCATCTGTTCTTAAACACAGGGCAGGACAAAAAAAAGCCGGAACATCACGCACCAACAAACCAGAGCCCGGTTTTTTTGCCTGGATTGGCACAAGAATCAGCAATTTTGCCGGCCAGCTTGAAATGCAGGACAAAAAACACAGGATTGCGCCCGGCCCCACTCCTTCATTGTGGGAAGCCCTGGCAGAAGATGAAACCATAAATACTGTCCCTGAATACGGGCAAGGGACTGAACCAGATACCCCGCCACAATCCACTGCCACCCATGCACCTGAAAATGATGACACAGTGCAGGCCTTTGCCGGCCCAGACACTGACGGCCCCTGGCCGGACATACCGGATCAGGATACCGCTCCTGTAACAAAAATTGTACCAGATGCGGCAAGACCTGACTCACCTGCACTGAATTTCAGAAAAAATCAGCTCAGAAATGCCGTGATCTGGTCTGAAATTCTGTCAAAACCACTGGCATTGAGAGATGAAACAGGCATAAGATGAATCAAGGTACAAAGTTTAACAAACGGAGATATCCATATGGAAATTTTTGTTGCACGCCAGCCCATTTTCACAGCAAGAAAAACGCTGTTCGGTTATGAATTATTGTTCAGGCAGGGTTTTGAAAATATTTTCCCCGACATTGACGGAGATACTGCAACCTCCAGCATATTGTCAAACACCTTTTTTTCATTTGAAATCAATGAAATTACAGGAAACAGACCTGCCCTGATCAATTTTACAAAGAAACTGATTCTGCAGAAGACCCCGCTCCTTTTTCCGCCCAGGCGGATAATAATTGAAGTGCTGGAAAATATAGAGCCTGAACCAAAAATTGTTGCAGCTCTGGATGAATTTAAATCAAACGGTTTCACAATTGCACTGGACGATTTTATCTATCATAAAAAATTCAGGCCCATGATGAAATTATGCAAAATAATCAAGTTTGACATCATAGCCACTCCCCTTGAAACCCTTGAAAACACGATAAAAGAAATCTCAACAAATTATAATATTATGCTGCTTGCGGAAAAAGTTGAAACATACGAGGAGTTTCAGCTTGCAAAGCAGATGGGGTTTACCCTTTTTCAGGGATATTTTTTTGCAAAGCCTGAAATTATTTCAAAAAAAGATATTCCAGCTGTGCAGATAACCAGATTAAAGCTCATCAGTGAAACAGGGCGCAGGGATCCTGACCTAAAAAAAATAGAAAACCTGATAAAAAAAGATGTTTCTGTTTCATTTAAACTGCTTAAATTCATCAATTCAGCATATTTCAAACGCCCGACACCCATCAACACAATCAAAGATGCCATAACTTATCTTGGGATAGATGAGCTTAAAAAATTTATCAATGTAATTGCCATTTCAGAGTTAAACAAAGGAAAGCCCAATGAACTTGTGCGTTCTGCCGTGATCCGCGCCAGGATGTGTGAACAATGCGCAGATCTCTTTACCACGGATTTCACAGGAGAAGAGCTTTTCACCCTTGGGCTGTTTTCCGTCATAGATGCCATGCTGGACAATGAAATGGAAATTATACTCAGGAATATCGCATTTTCACCAAAAATAAAAAACGCTTTAATGGGGCGTGATAAAAATTTTAAAAAAATCCTTGATATTGTGATCAATTTTGAGCAGGGCAGATGGGATAATGCCTTTTATGCCCTAATGTCCAATACTCCTGCTGAGAAAAAACTGCTGGAATTTTATTTTGATGCAGTGAGAATGAGCGGCAGTTTTCTTGACTGAATCCTGGATGCCGTGCTTCAAATCCTTGAATCAGCAAACTTCTGAATACAGGCAGGGTAAAGCTGCCATTCTTTTTCAAGGCCCTTTCTTTTCACATCATCAAGAGTGTCGTCATCATCAATTTCAAAGGCCTTCTGGCCTATGATGGGGCCGGTGTCCTCGCCGTAATCAATGAAATGGACAGTGCAGCCTCCTATTTTGCACCCGTAACGGAAAGTATCTCCATATCCGTCAGTACCAGGAAATGAAGGCAGCAGAGCAGGATGGATATTCATTATTCTGTAATTTTCTTTTTCTGTGTTGATCCTGTCAATGAAATAGGGTGTCAGCACACGCATGAATCCGGCCAGTACAAGGAGATCCATTTCATAGGAAAGAATCATGTCCAGCATTTTTCTTTCTGCAATGGCGCGGGTTTTCAAAAAAAACTCAACCTGATCATCAGAACCGGAATTTTCAACAAGCTTCTGTTTTGACCGGATTTCATCAAAGTCAAAATCTTCTGGCAGGTCTTTTTGCATTATGCTGTTCTGTCTGCATGAACGGATAATGGCTGAATAGTCCACAACAAAGGTCGGTATTCCCGCTTTTCTGGCCCGCTCAAGACCCTTTGCATCAGGGTTGTCAGAGCCTGTAAAAACAATTTTTGCATCAATTTCATTGGCTGCACATGCATCAATAATTGCCTGAAGATTGGTACCCCCTCCTGATATAAGAGTACCCACATTGATTTTTTTCGCCATTGTTCTTCTCCCCATGTTTCACTGATTGCCGTATCCATTCTGAGAACCGCAGTCCGGGCATTCCCAGGTTATGCCATTGCAGGTCATACCCCATTGATTTTCATACATGCATTCCTGGCATATGGCAAATCCGCACCGGCATGTCCAGCAGAACATTACTGTCTTACCGCAGCACTGACATTGTTTTGACCTTCTGCTTCGTCGTATCTCTTTTCTGGTTACAGCATTTTTTTTCATTTTATAAATATACTTCTCCTTTATCTTAAAAGATAGTATATATGGCTTTAATTTAAAAAAAAATCAATCTTCATATACAGGGACAATTATGGCAGATCCTGAAAAAATTTTTCTCATTGACGGCAGTGCATTTCTGTATCGGGCGTTTCATGCCATCAGAAGCCTTTCAACCTCAAAAGGGCATCCAACCAATGCCACATTCGGCTTTGCAAGAATACTGCTCAAGCTTCTCAAGGATCATAATCCAAAATATGCAGCCATAATGTTTGATGTTCAGGGGCCCACTTTCCGTCACAGGCTCTATGATCAGTACAAGGCCAACCGCCCCCCAATGCCGGATGAACTGGCTGTACAGATTCCAGACATAAAAAAAATGGTCAGGGCCATGAATATCCCCATTATTGAAAAACAGGGTTTTGAGGCCGATGACCTTGTGGGTACCTATTCAAAAATTGCCCAGAAAAAAGGGTTTCATGTGGTCATGGTCACAGGAGACAAGGATTTTATCCAGCTCATCACTGACAGGTGCACCCTGTGGGATCCCATGAAAGATACCACAATGGATGCAGAAAAAGTAAGGAATGAAATGGGGATAAAACCCGTACAATTCATTGATGTGCTCGGCCTTGCAGGCGATGCTTCAGACAATATTCCAGGAGTCAGGGGAATAGGACCCAAAACAGCAGTCAAGCTGATTTCCCAATTCGGATCCATTGAAAACCTTTATGAAAATATTGATGAGCTTGCAAAAAAGAAAAAATTATATGAAAACCTGTGCCAGAGCAGGGATATTGTCTTCTTAAGCCGCAAGCTTGCTGCCATTGACACAGATGTAAGTGTTTCCCGCGGGATTGAAGACTTCAGGATAAAAGGCCCTGATGCAAAAGCTCTTTTCAGGATATTCAGAGAATTTGAATTCAAGTCCCTTGCAGGAATGTTTGCACAAAAGGCTGATAAATCAAAAAAATTGTACAAACTGATCGCACAAAAACAAGAGCTTGAAAAGCTTGCCCATGTCCTTGAAAATAAAAAAATATTTGCCATTGATACTGAAACCACCTCAAAGAATCCAATGCAGGCAGACCTTGTGGGGATATCATTTTCATTCAGGGAAAATCACGGTTTTTATATACCTGTGGGCCATACTGATGCAGGGGATATTGAACAGCCTTCCAGACAGGATATTCTTAAAATTTTCAAACCTGTCCTTGAAAACCCGGATGTCAAAAAAGTCGGCCAGAATATTAAATACGATTATATTGTTCTGAAAAGATTTGGTATCACACTCAAGGGCATTGCCTTTGACACCATGATTGCT
>CAYUOB010000038.1:0-9101 GCA_964446145.1 uncultured Desulfobacula sp. | reverse complement strand
AAAAAGCTACGGCATTAATATTGGCAATATTTATTTTGACACCATGATTGCTTCATACCTGCTGAACCCTTCTGTAAGAGGCCACAGCCTTGATAAAATCGCCATGGATCTTTTCGGCTACAAAACCATTTCATACGAAGACATGACAGGCAAGGGCAAAAAACAAATAGGATTCCAGGATGTACCTGTGCAAAAGGCAGTGGATTATGCAGCAGAAGATGCTGACATAACATTCATGGCCTTTACCCGTTTTGAGAAAGAATTAAGGAAAAATAATCTTGCCAGCCTGATGGAGGACATTGAAGTTCCCCTGATCACTGTGCTGGCAGACATGGAAATGAATGGTATCAGGCTTGACCTTAATGCCCTGAAGCATCTTTCCAATATATTCGGGCTGGAACTCAAAAACCTTGAAAAAAAAATATATGCCCTTGCAGGAGAAGAATTCAATATCAACTCGTCCCAGCAGCTTGGGACAATCCTGTTTGAAAAACTGAAACTTAAAACAGGCAAGAAAACAAAAAAGAAAACCGGATATTCAACCGATGTCGAGGTTCTCACAAAACTTGCACAGACCCATGAACTGCCTGAAAAACTGCTGCGCTACAGAACTGTGGGCAAACTCAAGTCAACCTATGTGGATTCACTGCAAAACCTTGTAAACCGTAAAACCGGCAGGGTACACACATCATTCAACCAGACCATAACAGTGACAGGAAGGCTGAGCAGTTCAAATCCAAACCTGCAGAATATTCCGGCAAGGACAGAAGAAGGCAGGCAGATAAGACAGGCATTTATTCCTGAAGAAGGCCATATTCTTGTTTCAGGTGACTATTCCCAGATAGAGCTGCGTATTCTGGCGCATTGTGCTTCAGACAAAATACTCATTGAAGCTTTCAACAATGATGAAGATATCCACAAGAGAACCGCCCTGGAAATTTTCCAGGTTTTGCCTGAATTCATTACCAAACAATTAAGAGACCATGCAAAAATCATAAATTTCGGCATAATTTACGGGATGAGCGCATTCAGGCTTGCAAAGGATCTGGGCATAAGCCGCAAAATGGCTGATACATATATTGACCACTATTTCAAACGTTACTGCGGAGTAAAACAATTCATTGATTCAACCATAGAACAGGCAGAAAAAACAGGTGAGGTTTCCACCATCTTCGGAAGAAAACGCAGGCTTGACGATATTAATTCATCCAATGCAAATCTACGTAATTTTGCAAGAAGAGCAGCTGTAAACACACCCATACAGGGCAGTGCCGCAGATCTTATCAAGCTTGCCATGATAAAAATGGACAAGGCTTTAAAGGACAATGGAATGAAATCAAAAATGCTTTTATCGGTACATGATGAAATTATCTTTGAAACGCCCTTTGAAGAAAAAGACAGCCTTATCAGCCTTGCCAGGGATGTTATGGAAAATGTCCATCCGCTTGATGTCCCTCTGAAGGTAAATTTCGGAACAGGCTGCAACTGGGCTGAAGCCCATTGATAATATGCAAGGAGTACATTAAATGACAATAATCATAATTGCTGCAATAATTGCTGTTATCGCGGTTGCCGTTATCATGAAAAAAAAAGGCAGCCCACAAGAAAAACAGGACAATATGAAAGCTGCACAGCCTGAGCCTGCATCTTCCGATCCTGACAAGGAATATGCCTCAATACTTGAGACCCTGCTCAAGCTCAATATAATGATCCGTAAAGATATTGAACTGCCCGTGCAGATGGTTGAAAAAACAGAGGCTGTCATTGATGATCTTGTTGCAGTTATACCACAGATGATGGAAAGATATCCCGGCGAAACCCTGACCTATGAACTGAAAAAAACAGGCAGCACTCATCTTTTTAAAACTGTGAAGGAATACCTTGATCTGTCAGAGCAGAGCCGGAAGGCCCAGTATGAAATTTTTGGACAAACCATCGGCAGCCTGCATGAAATCTGCAGACGTGCAAGAAATATTGTTGAAAAAAATGAAACAGCAGAATTTAAAACCATGGCAAATTTCCTTGCAGGGAAATTTTCATAAAGGAGGATATATAAAATGAATGAAATGGCCCTGGATCTCAAGAAAGTTGTACAGCAGGCAAAGGCTCCTGTGCTTGCTGAAGCTGCCAGTGCATCAGGTCAGGGTGCGCTCACTGAAGTGCAAAACCCTTCAAACCTTGAACCTGTGCGCCCTGCCCACCTGACAGATGAAGATATCAAAGCTCTTGAAGCCAGAGCAGATGAATTCCTTGAAAAAATCAAAACAGACCCCTCTGACTGGAAACTTGGCAATTTTGTTTTCAGCCTTGGACAGGATATCATGTCTGAAACCCAGGCCCAGGTAACACTTTATGATCGTAAGATGGGCAAAGTACTCAAAAATATTGCTGCAGACGATTCATCTCCTGTGGGCAAAAATATTCTTGCAATCAAAACAGAACTTGACAAGGTAAATCCGGCAGTGGTGGCAAATACTCCTGTGCCATTCAAAAAAAGAATGCTGGGATTGTTCACCAAAACCGTGAACCGCCTGCCAAAGGGAGATGAAATACTTAAAATAATTGCCGAACGCAGGGAAACTGTTAATTCCACCATTGACGGGATAAGGGATCATCTTCGCAATGAAGCTGATCAGGTTGCATTTGATGCAGCAGAGCTTGCCACAATATGTGATGCCTTAAAGGAAATCCAGCCAAAACTCCAGGAACAGATCTTTTTGGGCCAGATAATCTGGAAAAAACTCATGGATTATCTTGAAACAATTGATGATCCAAGGATAAAGGAAGCCGTTACCACTCTCACCAGCGATCTTGCCATGGCAGTTGTGGATCTTCAGACCATTGACAATTCCAATCTTCAGACACGATTCGGCGGAGAAATGATGGTCAGAAACTCCCATCTTGTCAAACGTCTGGTGCAAAGAACCGACATGATACTCTCAACTGCCGTGAAAAATGCATTGGCAGTGCGTGTGGCGGCGGAACAGCAGATGGAGGCTCTTCAGCACCTTGACATGGTGCAGAAGGCAGCTGCCGAAACCATGAAGGATACGGCATCTGTAATAGGACAGGCTGCTGTCAAAGGGGCACAAATGAGCCAGAGCATGACCCTTGACATAAACGCCCTTGAAGAGGCATGCAGAACCTATGAGCAGGCATTTGAAGCCTATGCTGAAATTTCAAAGGAAACCATCAATATTGCATCCCAGGCTTCTTCCGCACTTGGAGAAATGAACAGGCGTTTCCGGGCAAGGACAGATGCATTGACCTCAAGGCGTCAGGACACTTAAAACATACCGGAGGTATTCCATGCTGGACACTGCCACACAAAGATCATTTGCAAAAAGATTCGCCATTATCCGGACACTTGAGAAGAAAAACCTTTTATCAGCCGGTAAAAAAGCACGTTCAGACATCAGACAGGCAGGCAGAAACTGTTTTTTTGAATATCAGAACAATACATATTTTGTAAATGATATAAACAGATACGAAGAAACCTCAGAGGATTTTAAAATTTCACAGGGATATTTCATATATGAGCTGACCTGCACCTGCATTGAAACGGGCAAAACCGTTTATTTTGAATGGGAGGAAGATGATGAACTTGAAATTGCCATGACCATTGAAAACCTTTCATTCAGGGATCTTACCGATGATGAGGGACAAAGCATTGATGAAGACGACCTTGACCAGATTGCAGATGACAGGGATGTGATAATGGCAGGCAAAGAGCAGTTTCTGTATGAAGATGACTGGGCATCAATCTATCACAGGCAGAACAGGCAGGAAAAGGTCTATGTGTATGAATTTGAAAACAGGGAACATACCAGGTTTCTGACCATTGAAGAATGGCAGGGCTCAGGCCGGGACGAATACAGGATCTATATTTCTGTCCCTGTTGACCCGGACAGCATTGCAATTTTAAGCACAGGAGAAATCTGAAAGGACACCCACATGAAAAAATACCTTTTTCCCGGCCCTGCTGCATGCCTTATTGCAGTTTTTTTTGCACTCATGCTCGCAGGATGCGGGCCAGGGCTCCCGGACAAGGTAAAACAGGATGCCCTTGACCTTCAGGCCCAGATCAGGGCAACCAGAGCCGTAACTGCAGACCAGAAGAAAAAATATGAAAACCTTGTAAAATCTCCTGGATTCAGCCCTGTAAAAAAATTTGCCCAAAGGGAAAACTGGGCTGAAAAATTTTCACTGGCACAGGCAGAGCTTGACAGGGCTCAGTCTGTTTACGACAAAGAGCTTGCGCCATTGATAAAGGAAAACAGGCCACAGCTTGCCCCTGAGGTAATAAAACGCACTGACAGGATAAAAAAAATCATCATAAATGCAAGGAACATGGCCCGTTACCCTGCAGCAAGATTTTCAAAACTTGCTCAGGCAATTGTCAATGCAGACAATATTCAGACAGAGGCAAAGTCAGCAGCAGCAGAAATCATGAAAATTGTAGACCGCCTCAGAACAGGACCTGTTGAAAAGGCAATGAATGATTTTCCGGATATCCGGAATAAAATCAGTGCAAAATTCGCCCCCATGACAGAGCTTGCAAGACAGACAGGCCAGAATCTTGACACTGTTATCAGGGAGTATGAAAGGCACAGATCAGGATCACAGGCTGATTATGCAGCATTTTCAGACAGTGCAGATAATATTGTTGCTGCTTTAAAAACAGCAACAAAACTTGAAACAATAATCTCAAAACAGATATCAGGGCTTTACAGAAGCTATACCAAAATCTTAAAAGACATGAAAATCAGGTATTTTATCATAGTAAAAAGAGAATCATGGAATGAAAACTCTGATTTTTACGATCCCTGGGATGTGAGTTTTCAGCGCGAGGTTTCTCCTGATGTATATGAAGCCCTGACTTCGCCTGATATTGATACCATTGCCACGATAAATGCAGGTTTTTTCGGATCAAGCTTTTCAAGCAGCATAGGCAGCCTGTGGAACAGACTTTCCATCGACCCGACTGAAGCCTGGCCCGGAAGAGGTCATAATGCAGCTTCCTTCTGGGTGGATGACGCATATGAAAAATATTACCATAAATACATACTTGAAGAAAACGGCAAAACCACTGAAACAGACTGGATACAGGTGGATGAAAGCGTTTACAATGCTGATCTTGATTTCCTTGGCATGGCCATACTTGCAAAGCCATACGGAGTATTTGAAAAAGACCGCATTGTCCAGCCAAGCCCTCCTGGAATGGCATATGTGGGCAACCCGAAATATGGAGAATGGAAAAAGGACGATACAGGAAACAGATTCTGGTCATGGTACGGGAAATATGCTTTTTTTTCTTCCCTGTTTTTTTCAAGGCCTCATCCATATTATTACAATTCATGGAATAACTGGCGCCATAATTATAGAAACTCAAGGCCATATTACGGAAAAGACAGAAACGGAGCCCGCAGATTTGGAACATTCGGTACATTTGTCAGAAGATCTCCACGCTTCCAGAACTCAGCATTTGCAAAAAGCGGTGGATTCAGAACCCAGCCGCCTTCAGTGAGAGGCGCAGGCCCGGGTTTAAGGGGCGGAGGGCCCGGAACACGCGGCAAATAGCATAAAAATCAGAAAAAGGAGAAACAGGATATATGAACACAGGAGCAACATTTACAGGCCTTGGCCAGGGAGCAGTCAATATAGCAGTTGGAATCTGTTTCATATGGCTTGCTAAAAAAATAGATGACTGGCGCACCAGGGATTTTGATGATGATGTCCACATAGACAATGGCAACACTGCTGTGGGTCTGAGAAGAGCAGGCCTTTATCTTGGCATTGCCATTGCATTATCAGGTGCAATGAGCGGGGCGTCAAAGGGTTTCCTTGCCGACCTCATTCAACTTGTGGTTGACGGACTTATCATCACGGGGTTCATGTTTTCTTCCCGTTTTATCAATGATTTTTTCATGCTGGGCAATGTCAGAAATGATGAAGAATGTGTCAGAGTCTTCATTAACAGCAATGGAGACAAAACCACAGGAAATACAGCAGTTGGAACGGTTGAGGCAGGAATGTACATTGCAACGGGATTTATACTTCATGGAGCTGTCTCAGGAGACGGAGGAAGCTTTTTCCAGGGAATCGGAAGCGCTGTCATCTTTTTCATCCTGGGACAATTTGCCCTCCTGATTCTTGGCTTCCTTTATGAACTTGTCACTCCTTTTAATGTGAGAAATGAGATAAAAAACAATAATATTGCAGCTGGGACAGGGCTTGGAGGAATTTTAACAGCCCTTGGAATAGTTCTTATGGCAAGTATTTCAGGCCCTTTTACAGGATGGGCAAATGATCTTGCAGGTTTCGGCATATACAGCATTTACGGAATTTGCATGCTGCTTATTTTCAGAACTGTGATTGACAGGCTGCTGCTTCCCACCACCACAATTGCAGTGGAAATCAAGGAGGACCGGAACCTGGCGGCCATGATTGTTGTGGAAAGTGCCATAAATGCCCTTGCCGTCATTATTGCATTTTCCATGTAAATAAAAATGCACAAAACAGCAACACAATCAAAAGGCCCAGGTACTGCCGCTGTTCTCCTGTGCGCCTGCATGTTTGCAAGCGGAGCCTGCGGAATAATACTGGAATATATCCAGGCAAGCCTTGCAACCATGATTCTTGGCAATTCTTTTGAACAATGGGCCATGGTGATAGGCCTTATGCTGTTCTGGATGGGATTTGGCAGCCTTATTCAGTCAAAAATCAGCAAAAAATATCTGATTCATGCATTCATATGGGTTGAAACGGGGCTTGCCATTACAGGCGGATTTTCACCCACACTTACGTATATTGCCTATGGATACACTGCTTATTATACTCTTGTGCTTTATTTCTTTGTAAGTTTCACAGGAATCATGATCGGCCTTGAGATACCGGTAATCATAAGAATCAATAAGGATTTCAGCAGAGAATTATCCACAAACCTAGGCAAAATACTGGGAGCTGACTATCTTGGCAGCCTTGCCGGAGCATTTATATATGTTTTCATTCTCCTGCGCTTCACGCCCGTGACCCAGGCCGCCTTTATCACAGCAGGCCTTAATTTTTCCCTTGCCTTTGTAACTTTCATGTATTTCACGAAAAAAGGTTTGCTGAAAAAAGGAATTCTTGTGCCCGTTGTAATGTCAGCCACATTTTTTGCCATTGTATACGGGATTTTCAACAGCCGTGCCTGGGATATAAAAATTGAGCAGCCATTGTATGATGATCCTGTAATATTCAGTAAAACCACCAGATACCAGCACATTGTAATTACCAGATATGCTCCGTTTGACGAGGTCAGGCTGTTTTTAAACGGCAATCTTCAGTTTTGCAGCACAGATGAGGTCCGCTATCATGAACCCATGGTGCACCCTGCCATGAATATTGTTCCGGCCAGAAACAATATCCTCATTCTGGGAGGAGGAGACGGGTGCGTGTTAAGGGAAGTGCTGAAATACAGGGATGTGAAAAAAATTCTCCTTGTTGACCTTGATCCTGAAATGACAGAGCTTGCAAAAACCAATCCTGTTCTGCGCAGGATAAATCATGATGCCTTCAAAGATTCCCGCCTTGCAGTTCTGTCTGGTAATGGAATAAGCCCTGGAATTAACAGGCAGATATACATGGAAACAAAAAAATACAGAAAAAAACCTCATTCTCATAAACCTGAAACCCGGAAAATAGCTGACGTAAGGGTAATGAATATTGATGCAGACAGATTTTTAAGCAGAGTAAAGGGATTTTGGGATATTATATTTATTGATCTGCCGGACCCCTCATCTCCGGAGCTTGCCAAGCTTTACACCAGATCATTTTACAACAAGGTCAGAATGCATCTGTCTGAACACGGCATGATGGTTGTGCAGGCGACTTCCCCATATCTTGCAAAACAGACCTATCTTTGCATTGGAAGAACCATTGAAAGCGCAGGCCTCAATATACTTGGCTTTCATGAAAATGTCCCAAGTTTTGGGGACTGGGGCTGGTATATGGCATGGCACCCCGCAATAAAAAAAGAAAGAATCATGGAAAAAATCAACTCGCTTGCAATAAAAGTTCCCACCCGGTTCATTACACCTGAGGTATTCAGAAGCGAGCTTGTATTTGGTAAAAATGTCCTTAAAACCGATGATACAAGGATCAACACGATTCTGTACCCTGTTATTTTAACAATTTACAACCATGAATCATGGCTTTACGAATAAATTTATTGCCCGCAAAACCCTGATGCTGTTATTATCTTTTGACATAAACAATATGATTAAAGGGTCAGGCCATGGGTAAAAAACCAAGTTATAAAGAGCTTGAAGCCGCCTTCAACGACCTAAAGGCAAAATACATAAAACTCAAACAAAACGATAAAAGCGTTATACGGGCGCTTTCAGAAGGATTTGAACAACTTGCGGACAGATCCCAGGATGCCATATACCAGTTTGATATTGAATCAGGAACTTTTCCGTTTTTCAACAGACGTTTTCTGGATCTTTACGGGATCAGGTCTGAAACAGGCATTATTCTTTCATCGCGCAGCACCAGAAAACATATACATCCTGATGATGTAAAAATCCTGAGGGAGGCAAGGCGGTGTTCCCTTGAATCTGAAGACGGGCTTGGAGAGGCTGAATACCGCTATATAAATCCTGACGGCACAATAAGATGGATGCATGACAGATGGTCTGTCATACGTGAAAAAAACGGACAGCCCGTAACCATAGAAGGTTTTGTCAGGGATATTACAAAAAGAAAACAGGCGGAGGATGAGCTTGAAAGAAGCAGAAACAGCGCCCTGATTGGAAGCTATATAGTGCAGAGCCAGCGTTTCAGATATGTCAATCCCCAGTTTGTCCGCATCACTGCATACACCAAAGAAGAGCTCATGGGAATGAAATCCATGAGCCTTGTCCATGAAGATTACAGGGAAAAAGTCAAAGAAAATGCAAGGCTGATGCTCAAGGGCAAAAGAACAAGCCCCTATGAATTCTGTATTGTGGATAAAAATGGCAATATCAAATGGGTAATGGAAACCGTAACATCCATAGAATTTGTGGTAAAGAAAGCCCTGTGAATGAAATGTATGAGCAGGAAAAACATCACCTGCT
>CAYUOB010000037.1:0-24343 GCA_964446145.1 uncultured Desulfobacula sp. | reverse complement strand
ATCCAGAAAACCTGCATAATTTCCCGCGGTCACAGAAGGGGCCACAGGCTCGCTTGTTTCAAGATGTACAGGCCCTCCCCACAGATATTCTATGCCTATCATGGTGTTTTCAATGAAATCTGTTTTCAGCGGCTTGTTTTCAAATTTATGGTTCAAATAAAGAATCCCGTCTTTAGTGCCTGATCTGTCCACAAAAATTGTCGGCGGGTGATAAAGGGTATTTATAACCATATTTTTATAATCTTCAGCTTTTTTTGATTTAATATAGTATTCCCATGACATGCGTGAAGAATTAAAGCGTTTGCCTGCCACAAAAAGATTATGCCGGTCAACAAATTCCTGGTCTATGAAAGTATTGATAAACGTAAAATCTTCATAATTTTCACGGACTTTCAGAATATAATCGTCTCCTGTGCCTTTATTTGTATTGTATTTTTTTCTTAGCACCTCATCTTTTAAGAGCCTGTAGTCAAATGAATAACAGCCCCTGTTCTCCATATCCCTTATATGCTGAATCAGCCTCAGGCCAAGGGCATAGGGATTCAGCCCCACCTTGGGAAGAGAAGTGACCTTTGCATTGACCAGGGCAAAATCAGCTTCATGCCCGCTGATCCTGTCATCGCGCATGAAAAGATATTCATGCCAGTAACTTGCCCAGCCTTCGTTCATTATCTTGGTTCTGATTTGGGGCTGAAAATATAATGATGTATTTTTAACAATCTGGATAACAGATTTAATCCATTTGTTCTCCTCCTGTTTCAAAAAAGGAGAATGTCTTATTATATATTCCATCACATCAGAGGATGGCTTTTTTTTCAATGACAATTGTTTTTTATATAATTCTTCAAATTCAGGATATCTGGTAATCACAGGAATGAAAAATTTTTCAGCACTGCCCTTTAATTCATTGAATCTTGTGATTTCCTTAAGATAGTCATTATGGGATACTTTTCTGATTTTCTGAAGAAATATGTCAAAATAAAAATCAGTCTTGGACAGCCTGTATTTTGCAGTTCCGTTTATATTGCTGTTAAGCTCCCTGTGATATCCCACAAGATTGTCCATGCCTCTGGCAAATTCAATTGCATAGTCAAGCCACCTTCCCTTTTCCGACCTGAGCTGTGCTATAAGGCGTTTATCTGCCAGGGCCTGACCTGTAAGATCAATATCCCAGGTATTTTTATAAAACAGATTATTCTGAAAAAAATCAATATGGCCCAGCACATGATAAAAAATCATCACATTGAGCCAGTCCGGGTTGTTATCATTGTAAAACGAAATGGCAGGGCGCGTGTTTATAACGGTTTCATAGGGATTTGAAGGATAGGCCTCATACATGCCTTTACCGGACAGAACCCTTACATCATGCACCCAGTAATCATAAAGCGTGGGAATCATAACCTTGGGACTCAGTTCAATCATATCCCTGTTTGTCACAATATATTCAAGGGTTTCATCATCAAACTTAAGGCCGTGATCCCTTGCCCTTAGCTTGCATTCTTCCATTATGCCTTTGGCATGCTGACTGATAAGTTCCATTGCAATCTCACTTTCAGGTTAATGGCCGGGGTTCAGCCGCCTTTATCATGAAATAAGCTTTTTTATACCCTGAATGATTCTTGAATCATCGGCATTTTCATCCAGGACATCCAGCTTGATCAGGCTGCTGTGCCTGTTTAATATGTCAGAAGCCTTTAAATATTTCTCAACTTCTGTCTGTTTTGAACCCACATATGAATGTTCCACAATTGAAATGCCTATTCTTGAGACATAGGTGAGCATTTTCTCCAGTTCGGCAATTGTCTGCTTGCCTTCCCTGTCCCAGTCATCTCCATCGGTTCCGTGGAAAACATATATATTATAATCCCGCGCCAGATTTTCTTTTTCCACAATATCATTAACCATTTTAAATGCAGTGAACACCTTTGTTCCCCCTGCAACCTTATATGAATAATATTTATAAAAATCAGCAACTTCCCTGGCTTCTGTATCATGCAGGATAAATCTTGTTTCCACCTGTTTTTCGTATTGATATAAAAGCCAGGAATAAAGCATCACGTGCTGAGAAACAACGGTTTGTGTGACCTTGCCTCCCATGGATCCGGAATAATCCCTTAAAAAGAACACAAGGGCCTGAGACTCAAAATCCTTTTCCCTGGACAAAATTCTGTAAACAAGGTCCTGGGGAGAAATAATGAAATTTGTTGTGTCAATATCACCCACATCAGGAATATTACCAAGGGTTATATTGGTCTGCACCACTCTTTTCAGGGTTGCTTTCTTGTCAAGTATCTGCCCTACTCCCCTGTTTTTATCCGTCAGGTCATATACATAGCGCGCAAGTGTTCTTTTCTTGCCCTTGTCCTGTAAATTGGGGAGCTGAAAATCCTGGGACAGAACCTTGCCAAGCTCATAGGCATCTGACTCAAGTTCATGATCTCCGCCTTTTCCTTCGCCCGGCCCCTCGCCAGCACCTTCGTGGCCCTCTTCTCCTTCCTCAGGGCGCACAGGCTGTTCTCCCAGTATATCGCCCTCTTCCCCTTCACCGGTTCCGCCTGTGGGTTCTCCTTCTCCTGGCTCCTGATTCAAATGGATTTCATCATGGACAAATTTTTCCTCCACCGTGGTCGGAACCACAATTATTTTTTCCTTGCCGCCTGACCCCGGCTTTACTATTCTGCCGATTCTGATTTTACGTTTGAACCCGTCCTCTTCACGCCTGCGGTCACGTTCCAGAAGTTCATCAAGAGTTATCATAAGATCACCTTGCCCTTTTTATCTAATTATCATCCTCCTGGCTGCAGAAATATTCAATTGTCTTCTGGGCGCAGGTTCTGCAATAACCCAGTTTTTTCATCATGGTATTTGTCATTCTGTCGTATAATTTCTGGTTTTCCTCATTAGTCCTGTTTGCAAGGGCTCCGATCAAAGACCCTGCTCCTGCAATATCTGATTTAAGCCTTACATCTGTGATTGCCTTGACAAGTTCCAGGTTGTCCATAAAGTCATAACCAGCATCAACAGAAAGCTTCTGTCCATAAATCTTGCGTATGGAATTTCTGAAAGAAGACCTCTGCTCATCGGTTTTCAAACCAAGACGCTCTTCAACATTTCTGATATAACGTTCATCTATCTTGAGGGCCTTGAGTTCCCCTGTCTGGGGATCCTTGTATTTCCACATCATGTCAGGGCCAAGATGCTCAGCATCAATGCCTATGATCATGTTCACATAGTTCAGCACATCCTTTTTAATGGCAAGGGGTTCATCCATATATGCGTTAAACATCTCAGTCATGATTCTTTCACGGTAAAGCCCCCTTGCTATCTTCAGGTCTTCCATGTATTTGGCACGGTCACCAGGATCCTGCACATAATCAAGGACAGTTCTTTCAAGAGCCTTGAAAATATCCAGAGCAAACATGCACTGGCCTTCATTTGTTTCAGAACTTTCCAGAAGAAGCTGAACAGCCCTGCCGAGATTACGCTGGCCAAGGCCCTTCTGACCGAATCTTTTTGTGATGTCAGTATCCTGGTTTAATGAATCAATAAGCTCAGCAAGGGTTTTAAGGCTTTTTTCACCTGCCACCTCTCCTGCGGCAAGCTTCATGATTTCCACGGGAGTCAGTTTGTCAGACCGCGGCAGTCTTGTGAGAACCACTCCTACTGAAGCTGCATAATTAAGGTTGGGGTCCTGGTGAAGAACCTTGGAATCCAGTGACCTTTTTGTATCGGTTCCAATGGCATATTCAGTCAGGGTTTTCTGAATCCTGTAATCTGTATTATGGGCAACATAGCAGATCCTGCACCTGTCTATGATGGGAGCTTCCTCACGCTCCGAAAGAAAGGTATCAAATTCTGAATTATTGCTTGTTGCAATGATCAGGGTATCAATGGGCCATTTAAATCCGTCAAGCTCTATCATGCGGTTCTGGATAACTCCAAGATAAACCTGAACAAGGTCTTTTTTATTTTTGTAAATTTCATCGCTGAAATGGATTCCACCTCCTGCCACCCTTGCAAGCGCACCCCTTCTGAGATCAAAACGGTATGGATTATTGGAATCTGATATGTGCAGAAGCCTTTGAATGGATTCCTCACCCAGAAGGTCCACAGCAGAAGAGGTAATCTTGTCCTTTGCAGGATATTTGCCTGTAATGGTTCCAAGGCTTTCAATCAAGGGAACGGGAATGACCTCAATAAATGACAGCATCTTGTTTATATTATTATTGCAATATTCTCTGATCTGATTCAGAATATAGGCAGAACAGGCGCCAAGAGGCCTGTACTTCGCATAAAGTTCCTCAATTCTGGCATCACTTAATTTGAATTTTTTTGCAAGGAATTCCTTTGATTCATCATGGGTTTCACAAAGGCTCATGGCCAGAATCATGGGATCTTCATAGGTCTGGGATTCAATGAAGCTGATTTTCCCATACCCGCCGATCTGATCCAGATTTACAAACCTGAAAGTGTATTTACGATTTTTTGGGATACTTAAAAATTCCCTGTAACGTGCACACAGATATTCCACAAAAAAAGTTTTACCATTACCTGGCTCTCCCACAAGGACAAATGCCATTTCCCTGGAAGAGCCACCTTCTGAAGCATCTTTTACAAAAGACACAAAACTGTTTATCTCATCATACATTCCCACCAGGTGTTTTTTGCCCTGGCTGAATATATCAAACTGGTAAGTTGTTTTTCCCTTAACCGTAATTTTTTGTATGCCTGCCCCAAGGATCATTCTGGAGACCCCCTGAAAGGCATCTTCAAATACTCGTTCATTCTTTTTAACTGCATCCACATGAGCGATTAAGGATTTTGGATTTGATTTGCCGGCCATTTTCCCCTCCCCGGGCAGCAAGGAGGCTTTGCTGCCATTGAAATTGTTGAAATTAGGTTTGTACTCTGCCTGCAGCAGAGCAATAACATGAAAAAATTATGAATTATCATTGAGTTAAAATCAATATAGCGCTGATGACGATTTCGCTATTTTTTTCAGTATATCAACGTGAAAAATCAGTGTCAAATAATTCCTTGGCTCCGGCGTTGTCAATATATTTTTATGTTTTCTTTTCAACAGGTCTTTATTTATTTCACAAAATTCAATAAACTGAAGACAATTGTCGATTTAGAATGAATCAACCTGAAATTTTATTTTGAGGGCAAAAAAATGGACCGGGAAAAACTATTGTCTGTTTCAGAGCTTGCACATGAATTAAATCTGGGCAAAGCCATGGTACAATTCATTCTTAAAAGATTTAAAAAATGGCTGCCCTGTGAGCCTGTCAATGGCAATCCCCTATATCCTGCATTCATACTGAAAAAACTGATATTCATCCATGAAAACCTTGAAATGGGGCTTCTTCCAGGAGAGGTTGAAACCATGCTGAACAATGCACAGGACGATCCTGCCAGGCCTGCCGAAGATATCCACATCTCCAATGACAGCCTTATGCTCTTAAAATCACTTTTCAGTGAAATAGGAGAACACCAGGCAAGAATAGCGGCTGCCCATGAAAAACGCGCCGCTGCAGAAGAACGAAAAGCCGCTGCCATAGAAAAAAGAGCAGAAGCAGAAGAGAAAAAAGCCCGTGCAATGGACAATATTGCCACTGCACTTCAGCAGATGAATGCGCTCAGATCTTCCGAGGCAGACCATGAAACAAGACAGATCATACACAATGCTGCCGATATTCTTGCAAAAAACAATACTGATATCAGCGAAAATTTCAAAGAAACCATCCCCGATGATGAACCTGAAAATCATGACATCATTGAACCTGAAAATGATGAGGTCATTGAAATGGATGATCTGTCTGCCCTTGTTGATGATGAAGATAACAAAACAGATGAGCTGCCTGTGGATGATCTTTATGCACTTATTGATTCAGAAGAGCCGCTTGATGATCTTTATGCGCTTATTGACGATGAAATCAATACCGGCACAGAACCTGAAACCCATGAAGATATGGATGACCTGTCTCTTTTGATAGACGGGCTTGAAGAAAAGGCTGATGGCAAGAAAACACAACAGGTCCCTGAAATCAAAATTGACATAACTCCTGAACAGGATCTTGCAAAATACAAGTCAGAAGTAATGAAAATTATCATAGGATTCAAGTCTGACGGGCTGAGCGTAGAACAGACAACAGACCTGCTTAACGCCAATCATGTAAAAACATTGTCCGGCAAACCGGAATGGAGTAAAAAAGCTATATCACAAATCTACAAATTCATTGAATCTGCAAAATAGGAAAAGAACCCGTAAAGATCCCATGAAAAGAGCTATTTTGCCCCTGCTTTTTTTGCAAAACTTGTATCAATGAATTTTTCAAGGTCAATCAGGCTTGTCATAATCTTCATTTCATCCATCATATACTGCTGGATGGTTTCAAGATCCTTGATAATTGGAAACAATTCCCCTGTCAGGATACGGTCAGGCGGATCAGTAAGAACCTTTCTTATGACTTCCTTGTCCTGGGAAAGGAAATTGCCTCCTATCACAGATGCAGGTTCAGGCTGCGCATCAATGGCAAGGCCTGACTTGACAAAACTTGTGCATATTTCCTGAATGGCTTCCGGATATTTTTCAATGAGTTCATTTCTCATTACAAAAACACAGCACGGATGATTGGGCCACAGATCCTTGGAAAGATAGAATTCTTCTCCATGCCCCTTTGCAATAACCTGGGAACCAAAAGGTTCCGCAACAATGAACCCTCCGATTTCACCGTCTTCATCATATTCAAGTGCCTCGGGCATCTGAAAAGGCGCCACCACTTCAAGGGTTACATCAACACCGCTTTCATTGGACCTGCCGGGTGTAAGGCCTTTTTCAGACAAAAGCCTGTGAAACAACATATTATGAACAGAAAGCTGGTAGGGAATCAGCACTGTTTTGCCTGCAAAATCCTCTATTTTCTCTATATTGGCACGTTTGCTTTTAACAAGTATGCTTCCTGATTTGTGGGCAAACAGCAGAAGTTTAAGATCCACACCTGATTTATACAGATCCATGGCTGTTGGGGCAAGTATGAGGGCTCCGTCAATTGATTTTACGGTAAGAGCATCTGCAACCTCGTTCCAGCCGTTTTTTACAACAGGTTCAAGTGTGCAGTGCTCAAATTTTTCCATACCCTTTTTTAATTTAAGGTCTGTCACACCGAGGATAAGATGATCTGTAATTTTAAGGTAGCCAATCTTTATTGCAGGTTTGTCCGACATTGTGATCCCTCCAGATTATGAGCATGGGTAAAGGCAATCATTGCTATTAAGACTATTATGCAAAACTTGATTTTAAAGTCAATAATAAAACAGGCTGACAAAAAAAACAATGCATATCAGCCAAGGTATGATAATTCTTTTGGCAAAGGGATGCCCTTGCCCATATGGTCTTCACCATAATTGACTTCTGCCAGTATCTTCAGATCATCCAGTGCTCTTTTATCTCCTTTGAACTTTACTTTACGTATTCCTTCTTTTTTGATCTTGCCGCCTGCCCACTGAATATCAAGAACACTTGAGGCATCAAAAACATCATTGTCCACAAGCATTTTGACTTCTCCTCCATAATGCTGGACAATTTTTGCAACAAGCAGGCTTGGGCGGCTGTGAAACCCCCTGTCCTCGGGAATACCCACTTCAATGACAGAGGTTTCCATGTTTTCATTCAAAATTCTGACGGCAAGATCCTTGCCAGAAGATAAAAACCTCCACCCGTGGAACATGCAGAAATTCACAGCCCTGTCAAGAAGCACATCAGGGTCAATCAGATCAGACAAAGATTCACTGACAGTTTTATAAACATCTTTAAACCCGATATCATAAATATGACGCTCATAAAAATGCAAAAGCCTGCCTGCCACCTGAAGAAGATGAAACACAATTGAAAAATGGCTTCGAAGCTGCTCAAGTATGCAGTTCTCATACGGAGCCGTGTTCACGACATAGGAATCAAATGAAGACTGGATATTGTGAACAAGCATTTCATAACGCCTTACAATAACTTCATTTATCTGTTCAGGAACAAGCTCATTGATCTTTTTAAGGTCATAACGTTCATAAAATGCAAACTGGTCAAAATCCTTGACAACTTCTAAAAATTCACTGGCAATGCGGGTAAGGTTCTTGCGCTGATGATCCCTTGCATTGAAATCATCAATATTATGGTCAAGCTGCTGTTCAGATGAAATATCCGGGAAATAGTTGAGATTGTATCCGGTTTCAGGAATGCATATGCCAAGGCGGTCTGCTTCGCTCAATATCACAGGGCAGGTGCAGTTTATGGATTCCTGTAAAATCATGAGAGTATCCAGGGCTTCAAGCTTGAAAGATTCATGCCTGTTTTCCCCGAATGTGTAAAAATCAAACCTGTTAAGAATATGTCTCTGGGAATAGCAGGCCAGCGCAAGATGGCGTATGGTGGCAGTCAATTCTCTGTAGAACACCCATTCCTTGTTCTTTTTGGCTCCGTGGAAATCAAGAAAATCCTCCAGAATATGGGAAGTTGTGATCAGCTTTGAATAAAGTTTTTTTGTAAAAGTATAATTCTTATCCACCTGCTGGATAAACACTATGCATTTTAAAAATTCAAAGGAAAAAATATCAGCTTTTTCTTTAAACGATATTCTGCTGCCAAATCTCATATAACATACCCAAGATATAAAAAAGGCCGGCCTGACCCGTTAATAAGCCGAATTCTGTTACCTGCCCTTGTTACCTCAGACAGGTCAACGATCATTCATCTAGGATGTACGTTGCCGCACACCTCATGCGACCTACCCGAAAACATCGGGCGGACAACCCTCAAGCGTTTTCCTATTTGGTCTTGCACCGGACGGGGTTTACCAAGCTTTTCCGGTCACCCGGAAAACTGGTGCGCTCTTACCGCACCGTTTCACCCTTACCCGGTCAGGAATGCCTGGCCGGGCGGTCTGCTCTCTGTTGCACTTTCCTTCACGTCGCCGCGACTCCACGTTATGGAGCGTCCTGTCCTGCGGTGTTCGGACTTTCCTCCGGGGGCCATTCCCCCGGCGATCGTTTTGCGGGGTCAGACCGGCCATGTTTCATTTCTCTGTTATATCAATCATTCTTCAGGCTTATAATAAAGAATCCTGCTGCATTGAGGGCAGGTAATGAGGGAATTTGCCCTTCTTACCTCAATATATAATTGTGGCGGAATGTTCATGAAACACCCCATGCACACTTCATCCTTTACATTCACAACCGCAGAGCCATTATTCATTTTTGAAATTCTTGCAAATTGCGTCATCAGGGCAGGATCGAGATTTTTCCCTATTTCCTTCTGCCTGTTAACATATTCATCCAGCAGTTCTATATCATCCTGGAATTTCTGTTCAGTCTGTTTTTGTTCCTCTTCTATCTGTTCCTTTAAAAGCACATATTCCTTGCGTTTTTCACACACAATCCCATCAAGCCTGTCCTTTTCCTCAAAATGGCCCAGCAATTCGGTTTCAAGCATGTCTTTGCGTTTTTTACTGTCATCCACCTCCCTGAGCAGAAGCTGATATTCCTTGTTGGTCTTTACCATCCTCAATTTCTCATTGCTTCTTATTATTCGCTCATCAAGGATTCCTATTTCACGTTCAATATCACGGCATGTCTTTGATATATCTGAAAGGGCCTGTTCATCCCTTTCCATGTCCTGCTCAAACTGAACAAGCCTTGCACCGATCTTCTTCTTTTCCTTTTCAATTTTCTTCAGAACACCCCTGAGCCGGACAATCTCACTTTCAGCTTCCTGGAGGCTGACAAGTGTTTCCATATCCTGTTGGGAGATATTATTCATTATTTTTTCCTTAAACTATGGTAAACGGATCTTTTTCCTTTTCATATTTTGTTATCTGAATATCAAGACCGGCTTGGCAGGCCATGCTATTCAATTTTTCCGCAATCAGATCAACGGCAATATGCTCCGAAGCAAAATGCCCCACATCAACAAGAGCCTTTGAACATTCTTCAACCCTGCGGGCTTCATGATATTTTATATCGCCTGTAATATATACATCCGCTTCTGAGTTCAAAAACACATCAATAAGAGAACCGCCGCTGCCTGTGCAGACCGCTGCCGTGTGCACCAGCATGTCAGGATCACCTGTTATACGCACATGATCAAGACCAAATTGTCTCTTGATATCATAGGCAAGCTGCCCAAGGGCCACAGGTGTTCTGAAAAGGCCGGCTCTTCCAATACCGGCTATTGAATTTTCAGGATCAGGACACCGTGCAGAAGATACATAAAAAGCCTTAAGATGTCTGAGCCCGATCTTTTCAGCAAACAGGTCATTCAGGCCGTTTTCTGCCTTATCAAGGTTCGTATGCACACAAATTATACTTGTTTTATGACAGGCAGCAAGCTCAATCACACTGCCCGGCATTTTTGAAAAATCAATTGAATTTTCAGGTTTAATCATCAAAGGATGGTGGACAACCACAAGGTCACAGCCTGTTCGCACAGCATCAACCATAACAGGCATGGAAACATCAAGGGCAACCATTATTTTTTTTACTTCCCAGCCTGGGTTGCCGGCCTGAAATCCTGAATTATCCCAATCTTCCGCCAGGTTAAAAGGAGCTGCCGTGTTCAGCATATCCAGTATATCTGCGCCAATGGTCATGATACTGCCGCCTGAAAACCAAAAAAAGCGTGGCTGGCTGCCACGCTTTTTGTCCCGATGATATCTGTTATGGTAACATTTATATGCAATTTACGCATCCTTTCTGTTTTTCCGCGTTCTTCACAACAATGTTCCCTTAACATAATTACAATTTAAGTCTGGTGGGCCCACCTGGGTTCGAACCAGGGACCGACCGGTTATGAGCCGGTGGCTCTGCCAAACTGAGCTATGGGCCCTCACCTGACAAACTTGCCATATATATATAAATACAGGTTTTGTGTCAAGATCTAATTCTCAATAAAAGTTTTAAGTTTCTTGCTGCGGGTCGGGTGGCGCAGCTTTCTTAAGGCTTTTGCCTCAATCTGCCGTATACGCTCTCTTGTCACGGTAAAATCCTTTCCAACCTCTTCAAGGGTATGGTCAGATTTCTCACCTATACCAAACCGCATTCTAAGCACTTTTTCCTCCCTTGGAGTCAGTGTGGCCAGAATTTTTCTGGTCTGCTCCGCAAGGCTGAAATCAATGGCTGCCTCAGATGGAATGGAAAATTTCTTATCTTCTATGAAATCACCAAGATGACTATCCTCTTCTTCTCCTATGGGTGTTTCCAGAGAAATAGGCTCTTTGGCGATTTTAAGGACACGCCTGACTTTTTCAATGGGAATCTCCATTTTTTCGGCAATTTCCTCTGGAGACGGTTCTTTGCCCATTTCCTGCACAAGATACCTTGAAGTTCTTATCAGTTTATTAATGGTTTCAATCATGTGAACAGGAATTCTGATTGTCCTTGCCTGATCTGCAATCGCCCTTGTGATGGCCTGCCTTATCCACCAGGTAGCGTATGTGGAAAATTTATATCCTCTGCGGTATTCAAATTTATCAACCGCTTTCATAAGACCTATATTACCTTCCTGAATCAGATCCAGAAATTGCAGGCCGCGGTTTGTATATTTCTTGGCAATACTGACCACAAGCCTGAGATTGGCCCTTACAAGCTCCCTTTTAGCTGCCTCAGCATCTTTTCTGCCTTTATCAATATTTTTGACAATCTGCTGCAAAGAAGCTGCATCCCCCTTTATCTCATCCTGTTTCAAGGCGACCTGGTGCCGGATGGAACATATATCCTGGTACAATTTTTCTGCCCGGTCATCTGAAATACCTGTTCTGGCCGTGGCAAACTCCACAAAAGCTTTTTCATCAGACATATGATCCAGCATGGATTTTGTCTTGATATTAAAAGTACCTGCACAATCTTCCAGCAATTTATCAACCCTGTCGAACCAGGCAATTGTATTTCTGATATTTTTTTCAATATTATCAATCACATTGGATTCAAAACGCCATTGCTTCAAGTGTTCAAAGATTGTCTCAGTATTATCAAAAATCTCCTTGGACACTTTTTCATATTTTTTAGTCCTTTTGTTCAATGAAAGAAGCTGGTCACGTTTTTTCTGATTTTCCTGATGAATCTGCCTTATGATTTTAAGGGAATTTAAGAATTTTTCCTGTTTCGAGACCTCATCAACCACCCCGTCCCCCTCATCCACATCCCTTAATACATGCTTGGGGCGCATGGATTTCTTCTCCATTTTATCACCATACATGAATATGGTCACAAGGGACAAAGGACAATCCAACATGGCACGAAGCACACTGCGCTCACCCTGTTCTATCTTTTTTGCAATCTCTATTTCCCCTTCACGGCTGAGCAGAGTAACCATGCCCATTTCCTTGAGGTACATCTTCACAGGATCTGTCACAGCACCAAATTCTATGTCCGAGCGATCTTTTTTGGAGGCGAACAATTCTTTTGGAAGTTTCTTTTCCTTGGTTTCAGCAACCTTTTTGGCTGCGGTTTTTTTCTTCAGTTTTTTTATTTTTTCCTTTTCCTTGTCCACAAGCCTGATACCAAGCTTTTTTAATTGTACAACAATATCTTCAATCTGGTCCAATGATTCAATATCATCTCCCATGACGTCGTTTATTTCGGCAAACGAGAGAGAACCGTTTTTTTTCCCGGTTTCAATTAATTTTTTCAAAGCTTCCTTAGCAAGCTCTGTATTTTTCTCCCCAGACTTATTTGTCTTACCTGCCATAAAATGCCTCCCAAAGGCTTAAAATTGTTACCGATCATGTAATTGCCGAATTTCAGCCTGCCTTTGTCTGAGCAGATCCATCCACTCGGAATCACAGCCCTTTTCCGCACTTATAATTTTACTTGTTAAAGTGTTTTCCTGTCGTTTCTTTATTCTGATTATCCTGGTGATAAGAGCCTGAGCGATCCGGCCTGCATCCTGACCCAGGCCTGAACAGGATTCATCCATGGCACAGGCTGCAACAATTTCCCTGTCCCTGTCATCTTGCATATCCTTCATGATGTCCGGAACAGAAGTGTTACCATGATTTTCCCGGGCCATATGGATAATCTTTTGAGCCAGATACCTTAACCTTTCAGAATTAAAATATTCCGGAATATTCCGGGTTCTGATTTCATTTATTATCTGAGGATAATTAAGCATCAAAGCTATTATCTGCTTTTCCCTTCTGTCAGACTCCAGGGGAATGTCCTGTTTTTCACCATCCCGGGATAAAACCTGCCCAGGCTTTACAGCAGATGAACAGGAACAGACATCTCTCACCTTTTCAAGAACTGCTTTTTCGTCTATATTCAAGGTTTCTGAAAGTTCTCTTATATATAAGGATCGCAATGCACTGTCACAGATTTCACTGATATGAATTTTCATATCATCCAATACTTTTACACGTCCCTGCACTGACATACCATGGGTATCAACCGATACTCTGAGCAGAAAGTCCATGACTGTATCGGCATTTGAAACCAGCTCATTAAACGCATCAGGGCCGTGCTCCATCACAAAAGAATCAGGGTCATTATCCCCCGGAAGTATGAGGATTCTTGTATCAACTCCCTCATTTACAAAAATTCTGATACTTCTTTTAGCAGCATTGATTCCTGCAGTATCAGAATCAAACACAAGAACCATTTTAGGGGCATAGCCTTTTAAAATCCTGACATGATCCGCAGTAAGAGCTGTTCCCAGGCTTGCAACCGTATTTTTGATTCCATGCTGATACAGGGACAGAAAATCAAAATAGCCCTCAACAATATGAACATAACCCGATTGTCTGCAATACTGCTTTGCAGCATGAAGCCCGTAAAGCATCCTGCTTTTATGATAAACAGCGGTTTCAGGAGAATTCATATATTTAGGCATGGAATCATCCATTACTCTGCCGCCAAATCCTGCCACCTGCATATTTATATCAAAAATCGGAAACATGATCCGATTTCTGAAACGGTCATAGTAACCGGATCGTTTTTTATTTTCCAGAACAAGGCCAGACTTGAGGGCAATATTTTTTTTGATCCCGTGTTTCCTGAAACTGTCAACAATAAGATCCCATCTGTCAGGAGCAAAGCCGAGCCTGAATTCCCTGACTATATCGCCGGAAATGCCGCGTTGTTCAAGATAGGCCCTGGCAGCTTTTCCCGGCCCTGATTTTCCAAGCATATCCTGATATAACCCCATTACCATTTTATTCAGTCTGAACAGGCTTTCCTTCAGGTTTACGGCACTTGCCATGCGGGGATCTTTTTGTGCAGTTTCAATCGTTATATTATATTTTCTGGCCAGCATCATGGCAGCTTCAGGCAGTGAAATACCATGATATTTCATGATAAAGGACAATACATTCCCCCCTGCGCTGCAACCAAAACAATAAAAAATCTGTTTAGCCGGGCTCACTGAAAAAGAAGGAGTTTTTTCAGAATGAAACGGACACAGGCCAAAAAAATTGGTTCCTGATTTTTTTAAAATCACGGATTCTGAAATAACATCAACTATATCTGAAGTATTTAAAATTTCTGAAATTTTATCTTCAGGAATGTACATCTTTAGCAGTGCCGACTCCAAAATTACCGGTTATACAAATACAATAAGATAAGCTAAGTATTTATAATCACATGTCAATGATTATATCCCAAGGATATTGCTACCGGGCAATCTCAATGGCCTGTTTCAAATCAAGAGTGCCTTCATAAATAGCCCTGCCGGTAATAACTCCTGTAACACCTTTTTTTTCAATTTCAAGCAGATTTTCAATATCCCTGATTGTACTGACCCCGCCGGAGGCCACAATGGGAATTGAGACAGATTCGGCAAGCGCACAGGTTTCCTCGATATTGGGGCCTGTCTGCATTCCATCTCTGTGGATATCTGTAAAATTGATGGCTGCAACTCCACAGGATTCAAATTGTTTTGCAAGATCAATGGCACGGGTTTCAGATGTCATGCTCCACCCTTCCACTGCCACCATTCCGTTTCTGGCATCAATCCCCACAATAATTTTACCCGGAAACAGTTTACATGCCTGGCTCACAAAATCAGGGTTATAAACGGCCTCACTTCCTATGATAACCTTTGAGACACCTTCATCTAAAAGCATTTCAATGGTTTCAGCATCTCTGATCCCTCCGCCCACCTGTATGGGAACATTCACAGCCTTCAGAATATCCCGAATGGAGGCAAGATTACGGATTTTCTTTGCGAATGCTCCGTCAAGATCAACAACGTGAATCAGTGACGCTCCCTCAGATTCCCAGCGTTTTGCCATTTCTGCGGGGTCATCGCAATAACAGGTGGAATCTTCCATCCGGCCCTGAAGGAGCCTGACACATTTGCCTTGCTTTATATCAACAGCAGGTATGATAATCATCTATTTTCTCTTGATTATTTTCTGATTTGTCAAAATATTGCCCAGCTTCTTCACAACAGACAATTCAGGCCTGAAGGCTGCCTTTGCTGGACAAGGTTGAAACTATTTTTCCATCCAGCCTTGTTGCTGTGTGCAAAGCCCTGCCAAGAGCCTTGAAAATGGACTCAAGCACATGGTGTTCATTTGTTCCGTAAAAGCAATTGATATGCAGATTAAATTTACCGTGTATACAAAAAGCCTGGAAGAACTCGTTTGCAAGCCAGGCACTGAATTTCCCGGAAGCCTTAAGGTCGTCTGGAAAATTATATATAAGGTATGGCCGGCCTGACAAGTCTATTGTCACCTTTGACAATGCTTCATCCATGGGAACCGTGGCATCACCGAAGCGGGCAATCTGTTTCTTATCTGCAAGAGCCTTTGCCAATGACTGACCCATGACAATCCCGATATCTTCAGTGGTATGGTGAAAATCCACCTCAAGATCGCCTCTGGCCCTGATGTCAAGATCAAAAAAGCCATGGACCATAAATGCTGTGAGCATATGGTCAAAAAAAGGAATTCCAGTGGCAACACTGCCCACACCCGAACCATCCAGGCCAAAGGAAACAGAAATATCAGTCTCCTTTGTCTGCCTGGAAACACTTGCTTTCCGATTCATAAGAAATCCTTGAAATTTCCTCTTAAAATTTGATAATAATGAATCCTTTAATCTAAACCACAGAACTTTTTTTGTCAAACATTATTTCATATTGACCCTGAAATACTTTAATGATATAAGAAATAGTTTTACAGGACACCTGAAAGGCAGGTGCTGTTTTTTTATTAATCCTTGCTCTGGCCGCTGTGCCGGGGCTTTATATCCGTAAGGAGAAACAATGAGGAAGTATGAAACCATCTTTATTTCTGACCCGGATCTTCAGGATCAGGCCCGCGCTGACCTGTTTGACAAGCTCAGAAATATCATTGCCAGGGAGAACGGCATTCTTTTGGATTTTGATGAATGGGGCAATAAAAAACTTGCCTATGAAATCAGAAAAAAATCACGTGGTCATTATGTGTGCATCACCTACGGCGGAACCGGCGAGCTTGTAAAGGAGCTTGAAAGAAATATGCGCTTAAGTGATGATGTGATGAAATTCATGACAATTCTTCTGACCGACGATGTAACAGCAGAACAGCTTGAAAATGAGCTGCGTCAGACACAGCAGGAATCAGAACCGGAATCATCACAGGAGGAAGTCCCTGCCGATACTGAAGACATCCCTGCAGATAGCACAGAAGAAGACAGCAAAGCTGAGGATTCAGATGCTGAAGAGCCTGAAACCCAAACATCACAGGAAACCGAATAATCTCAAGCGGAGGAAACATAATGTATCAAAATCGTAGATCCCAGAAAGGCGGCGGTAAAAGCAGATTCTACCAGCGCCGTAAAATATGCAGATTCTGTGTGGATAATGACCTTGAAATAAATTACAAAACCCCCAAAGCTCTCAGGCAGTTTATCACGGAACGGGGCAAAATCATTCCCAGGAGAATCACCGGGACATGTGCCAAACATCAGCGCCAGCTGACACTTGCCATTAAACAGGCCCGCCAGATTGCACTTCTGCCCTATGTTGGCAGGCCGATGTATTAGAGATATCAGGATTCAGGGAGCAATGCAGGTGACAGATACCATTATACGGCAGGCAGTATTGAAAGACATCCTTACAGGGATTCTCTCATGTCTTGCTATAATATCTGTCATGTACGGAATACCCATCGTGGGAATCTTTGCATGGGTATTGCTTCCACTGCCTGTACTGTTTTACAGGCTCAAAAACGGAAGAAAATACAGCGGTGCAATTATGGCTGCAACAATTGCCATACTGGGAATTGTTACACGTCAGCCTGCATTCAATACTCTTTACTTCGGATTTCTGATGATGACAGGTTTTTTCCTCGGAGAATTCATTGAACAGCATTTAAGCATTGAAAAAATAATGATATATTCGGGGATTGGAGTATTTGCGGCATGTATTATGGTAATAATGATATATGCCCTGGCTTCAGGCCAGGGCCTGATACATTTCATCACCTCATATGCTGCAAAATATCAGGCTGTATCAGCAAAAATATTTTCAGATTCAGCTTCCATGTATTCTGACATGCAGATTGATCGTCAGGCACTGGAAAAAGCAGGTGCATTATTTGTTTTTGTCCTTCCTGCAATTTTCATCAATTCATACATGACCATGGCATGGCTGAATATCCTGTTCATCAGAAAAATACTGGCAAAAAAGGCAATAGTTGTAAAAAGCCTTGAAAACCTCAGCCAGTGGAGAGCTCCCTGGTTTCTTGTGTGGGGCGTTATAGGAGCATCAGCTTTAATGTTTCTGCCGTCCGCCATCATAAGAATACCTGGCATCAATTGCCTGATTATTTTAATGTTTGTATATTTTTTTCAGGGAATTGCAGTTGTATCATTCTTTTTTCAGAAAAAAAATGCCCCGTTTGCATTGAGAATGCTGATTTATATCCTGATAGCAATCCAGCCTCTTTTCATGTTCTGTGTAATCGGATGCGGCCTGTTTGATAACTGGTTCAACTTCAGGAAACTTGATACAACGACACAATAGACAATTAAAATAAGCCGCCATACAACGGCGGAACCTTTTTGGAGGGTTAAATGAGAGTTATATTAAAAGAAACCATTGACACACTCGGTATCGCAGGTACAGAGTGTGATGTGGCTCCGGGCTACGGCCGCAACTATCTTTTGCCTCAGGGCAAAGCTGTTCTGGCAACAGATCAGAACAGAAAAATAATGGAACAGGCCAGGGCAAAGCTTGAATTGCAGATCGCAAAGGAAAGAAAACTTGCCGAAGAAATGGCTGAAAAAATCAAAACCGTTGTCTGCACAATCAAAGCCAAGGTTCATGAAGAAACCCGTCTTTACGGATCAGTAACAACCCATGACATAAAAGATGCTTTGAACAGTCAGGATATAAGCCTTGAGCGCAGATCCATACTTCTTGCAGAGCCCATCAAAGAACTTGGGGAATACAAAGTTCCCATCCGCCTTTATAAAGATGTTGAACCTGAAATAACAGTTCAGGTTGTTGAAGAAGAAAAAGAAGCAAAATAACATTACATTCTGTCCGGGGCAAATTGCCCCGGACGTGTTTCCTGCCGGCAGACCATTATGGGTTCAAAAGAAAAAAGCAAAATTTCAGACCCCCTTTTAAACAGGATTCCGCCCCATGATATTGATGCGGAAGAGGCTGTCTTAAGCGCCATATTCATTGATAATGAATGTCTGCACGATGTTATTGATATCCTGTCCCATGATGATTTCTATAAAGGCGCCCATAAAAAAATATTCAAAGCCATTATTGAACTTGCCCTGAACCAGGAACCTGCTGACCTTGTTACCATTGCCAACAGGCTCAAGGAAAAGGATGAACTGGAAAGCATTGGAGGGCCTGCATTTCTTGCAGCAATTGCAGATTCTGCTCCTGTTGCGGTAAATGCAGTACACTATGCTAAAATCATAAGCGGCAAGGCATGTCTGCGCAGGCTTATCACAGCATCTTCCCGGATAATTGAAAAATGCATGCAGGACAGGGGAGATTTTGAAGATATAATTGATTTTGCCGAAGCCTCGATCTTCAGTATTTCGGAAAAAAAATCAAAGCGTTCATTCCAGAGCCTTGGAGAGCTGATAGGCCTGAACATTGATAAACTGGAAGCGCAGCAGGAAAAATCAGGAGGGCTTTCAGGGCTTTCCACAGGGTATCCAAGGCTTAATAACATCACATCAGGTCTTCAGAAATCAGACCTTATCATATTGGCTGCAAGGCCCAGTATGGGGAAGACTGCATTTGCACTTAATATTGCCAGAAACGTTGCCCTTGAAGAGCGTAAACCAGTTGCAATCTTTTCACTTGAAATGTCCAATGAACAGCTTTCCATGCGTCTTCTCACTTCTGAAGCCCGTATTGACTCGAACAGGCTCAGAACAGGTTTCATATCCCAGGAGGACTGGCAGAATGCAACCGATGCTGCTGTAATGCTCAATGATCTGCCCATTTTCATTGACGATACTCCAAACATAACAGCAATGGAAATAAGGGCAAAGGCAAGAAAACTCTATCAAAAGCACAACGACATCGGACTCATTATAATTGACTATCTTCAGTTGATGAAACCACCTTTCAGGTCGGAAAGAAGAGACCTTGAAATAGCGGAAATCTCAAGATCTCTTAAAGCACTGGCCAAGGAACTTGACATACCAATTATTGCCTTGTCACAGCTGAACCGCATGCTGGAACAGCGTTCCGACAAACGCCCCATGCTGTCTGACCTGCGTGAATCAGGTGCGCTTGAACAGGATGCTGACATTGTTGCCTTCATATACAGGGACGAAGTTTATAACAAGGAACCGGACAATCCTAAAAAAGGCACGGCTGAAATCATTGTTGCAAAAAACAGAAATGGCGCCACTGGCACCGCCTTAATGCATTTTCACGGCCAGTATACAAGATTTGAGGAACTTGCTCCGGATTCATATCAGGAATTTGCATGAAGAAAAAGCTGCACGGAAATACTTCCGGCCTTAAGAACACCCAGATCAAACAGCTCGAAACCCTTTATGATTTTACATCTGCACCTGAATATATTGCTGACCCTGAGCTGACAAAAACTCTGGCAGAGTTATCACATCAGATAAGACGGCAGATAGGCCTTCTCATAGACCGCAGCGGCAAAGTAATTTATGTCATTGCAGGAGAACCCCACAGGATTGTTATTCCTGTCACCCCGGATTACCGGGCAATTCCGGGAAAACTCAAGGGTTTAAGGCTTGTGCATACCCATCTTAAAAATGAACCCCTAACCAGAGATGACTTAACCGACCTTGCCCTGCTCCGCCTTGACTATATCACTGCGGTATGCCTCAATGACAGGGGAAAACCCTCTCTTATCTATTCAGCTCATATTCTTCCGGATGAAGGCCATTCACCCTACCGGATACTTGAACCGGCATATATTGAGGACATGCACAATGATTGCCTTGCCAGGATACTTGCCCTGGAATCTGAACTCGCCCGCAAAAATTCTCTTTACAAGCCTGAAACTGGTACGGAAAATGCTTTTCTCATCAATGCCGCCTCCCATACTAATATCAAAGATGCTGTTTCTTCCATGGAAGAACTCAAGGAGCTTTGCAGAACAGGCCATATCAATGTTATTGGAACCTGCATACAACAAAGAAAAATAATAGATTCAAAATTTGTGGTAGGAAAAGGCAAATTATCTGAACTGATCATAAAAGCCATCCAGAACCATGCCACCATGCTGGTATTTGACCGCGAATTATCATCTTCCCAGGTGGCAGCCATTGCCGATTTTGTGGAAATGAAGGTCATAGACAGAACTCAGCTTATTCTTGATATTTTTGCAAAACAGGCAAAATCAAGGGAAGGCAAATTCCAGGTGGAGCTTGCCCAGATGGAATATCTTCTGCCCCGGCTTGGATCAAAACATACTGCAATGTCACGACTGACCGGAGGTATAGGCGGCAGAGGGCCTGGAGAGACCAAACTTGAGATCAATAAAAGGCGGGTCAGGGAAAAAATAACACGCCTTAAAAAGGAAATTGCAAAAATCAGGAAACAGCGCATTCAGCAAAAATCCAGAAGAAAGAAAAAAAACCTGCCTGTTATATCAATTGTCGGTTATACAAATGCAGGCAAATCAACTTTGCTGAACACCCTGACAAAAAGCAGTATCACTGCTGCAAACCGTTTATTTGCCACTCTTGACCCTTCCAGCAGACAGCTCAGGTTCCCAAGGGACAGGGAAGTGATAATCACTGATACAGTGGGATTTATCCAGAATCTGCCTGAGACTCTGATGCAGGCGTTTCATGCAACTCTGGAGGAACTTAAGGATGCAGATATCATTGTGCATGTTATTGATATAAGCAATCCAAGATATCAGCAACAGAAACAATCTGTTGAAAAAATTTTAAAATCCCTGAAACTCGACCGTATTCCAACCGTATATGTCCTGAACAAAACCGATAAAGTAAATCTTGAAACCTTTGACGACCAGTGGCTTTTAAAGACAGGAATCCCGATATGTGCAAAGCACAGACAAAGTCTGACCCCTCTGGTTGAAAAACTTGAATCAATGGCGTTTGTGAGAACAAATTAGGTGTTGACCCACAGCTTTTTTTACACTAAAAAGAGAAAAAAAATAACCTGAAACCGGAACGAATATGGAAATAAAACAATTGGATCAGATCATCACTTCAAATTCAATGGGAACCGACTCCATGGATTTACCGGATTGTTTTGGAGATTTTAACAGGACAAATAAAATATGTGCAAAATACTGCGCCATATCCATACGCTGCTGCGTTCAATACAATAAAAATCCAAAAATAGATCTGCTGGAAAAACTATTGATTCAAAATCAATATGCCATAAAACTACATTAATAGTTTTTCAAAAAAATTCAGATAAAGACTATAATCAGGATGGTCAGAAAATTTTGCCAGGATTCAGAATATTTAAAGGGTCAAAAACATTTTTAATACCCTTCATGAGTTTCAGCTGAGTTTGCCCCAGTTCTTTCGGGAGGTATTTCATCTTGGTTATACCCACACCATGTTCGCCCGTGATGGTGCCCCCAAGTCTCAGGGTTGCCTCAAAAAGCTGATCCACAGCTTTATATGCTCTTTGAGACTCATTGGAATCTGATTTACGGTACATTATATTACAATGTATATTACCGTCTCCTGCATGGCCGAAACTTACAATTTTCAGGCCGCTGTTTTTCTGTATTTTCTGCGTTATGCTTACCATGTCAGCAATTCTGTCAATGGGAACCACAATATCCTCATTAATTTTACCGGGAGCAATTTTATAAAGAACCGGAGACAGGGCTTTTCTGCCCTTCCATAAATTTCCGGCCTCAGCCCGATTCTCAGCCGTAATCACCTTAAGGGCCCCCTGGCCAGTACAAAGCTCACTGATTTTTTGTGCATCGTTTTTAACACAAGTTCCGCTCCCGTCAACTTCTATGATAAGCATTGCATGCACATTTTCACATAAATCAAAATCAAAATACCGTCCCACAAGATCAAGACAGGCCCTGTCCATGAACTCAACACATCTTGGCACGACAGCTTCACGCATTATGACAGATACTGTGGCCGCAGCAGCATGCATGCTGTCAAACATAACAGCCATGGTAATTATTGACTCCGGTTTTGGAAGAAGCCTGAGTGTAATTTCTGAAACAACAGCAAGAGTTCCTTCAGAACCCACTATAAGACGGGTCAAATCATAGCCTGCCACACCTTTTGCCGTATCAACACCTGTCCTTATGATTTCGCCTGAAGCAAGCACAGCCCGAAGCCCAAGAACATAATCTCTTGTGACACCATATTTTACGGCTCTCGGGCCTCCAGCACATTCTCCTATGTTGCCTCCTATGGTACACACGGCAGAACTTGCAGGATCAGGGGGATAAAACAACCCTTTTTTTTCCACGGCCCTGTGGATATCAGCAACAACCACACCGGGCTGAACCCTGGTAAAAAAATTGTTATCATCAATTTCAATGATCTTATTCATCCTGGCTGTAACAAGTACAATACCGCCTTTTACAGGGACAGCACCTCCTGTCATGCCCGAGCCTGCACCCCTTGGAACAACGATGATATTGTGCTGAAAAGCAATATGCATAATCTCAGATATCTGTTCTTCCGATTCCGGAAAAACAACAAGATCCGGCATAAAACTGTTTCCTGCAGCATCATAGGAATAACATATAAGTTCTTCTTTTTCTGAACTTACATTGTCTTTCCCCAGCAAGCCACAAAGCTTATTATAAATTTTAGGGGACAATCCCATCTATAATTTCCCGGTTTCAATCTTCCTGGACAGATAGGCAATCTGTTCAAACAACACTCCCTTGTGTTTTATTTCCTTTTCAACAGCATTGATGGAATATATGGCTGTTGCATGGTATTTGTTAAAGGCTGCTCCGATTTTTTTTATGGGCTGGTCAGTATATTTGCGGGCAAGGTAAATTGCTATCTGTCTTGGTTTCACAATTCTTTTTTTTCGGGAGGCAGATACAATTTCCTTTTCTGACAGTGCAAATTCCTTGCATACAAATTTTTTAATGGATTCAAGTGTGATTTTATTTTTAATGCCTGCAATATTTTCAACAACGCTTTTTGCAAGGTCAATATCAATATGGCATCCCATAAGCTGCCCCTTTGCTGCCACACTGAACAGTCCGCTTTCAAGCTGGCGCACATTGTCACACAATTCCTGGGCAATATATTCAGTGACCTGATCAGGAATATTATATCCAAATGTCTTTGATTTCTTCCTCAAGATTCTTACTCTGGTCGAAAAATCAGGTTTTTCAATTTGTGTCACAAGGCCAAAGGACAGCCGTGATTTTAACTGGTCATTAAGCTTTGGAATATCTCCGGGAAGTTCACACCCTGAAAAAATAATCTTTTTATTGGCTTCAAGCAGATAATCAAGAGTAATGGCTAGCTCCTTTTGGGTGGCATCTTTGCCGGAAAGGAAATCAACATCTTCTAAAATCAATACATCACATTTTTTTCTGAATTTTTCCTTGAAATGTTCAATTTTCTTATTCTGAAGTGAAAAAATCATTTCATTGGCAAAATCTTCTGCAGTTACATAATAAACCCTGGCAGCAAGGTTATTTGTAATTATATGATGCCCTACGGCCTGGGATAGATGACTTTTGCCAAGCCCTGTTTTTGCAAGAAGATAAAGGATACTGGAACCATTAATTCTGCCCTGGGCAAGAGATAAAGAAGCTGAATATGCAAAATCAGAATTATTGCAGACAACAAAATCATCAAAAGTAAAACCTCTTTTTAATATCCTGCCGTTGTTGAACTTTATATAAATACCCGGAAGCTCCAT
>CAYUOB010000036.1:0-24956 GCA_964446145.1 uncultured Desulfobacula sp. | reverse complement strand
GGTTTCAGGGCAGGCCATACAGATTTACAGATGAGCCTGTGCCTTAAACCGTCTCATTATCATCTCAATAATTTCCTCTGAGCTTGTTTCAATGGGTTTGTTGCTGACATCAATCATGGAAAACCCCCTGCTTATATAATATTTTTGTGCAATCATAATCTCCTTTTCTATCTCCCTGCGTGAGGCATAGGAATAAAGGTCTGAAGTGCCAAGGCTTTCCTGCCTCATTTTTCTGTGGGCAAGAAGCTGGGGGACATTGATATTCAATGCGATTATTCTCCTTCTGTCGACCCTTTCAAGGCCTGAAGGCATGCTGACGCCCGGCACATAGGGAATATTTGCAACTTTCCATCCCATGACAGCCATATACATGGACAAAGGGGTTTTTCCTGCGCGAGACAATCCCACAAGAACTATCTCTGCCTGATCAAGGGTTTCAGGATTCATACCGTCATCATGGGCAAGGGCAAAATCTATTGCTGAAACCTGCTGAAGATCAATCTGATGAATTTTTCTGTAAAGCCCGGGCTTTTCAAGGGGTTCCTGGTTAAGAAAAGTCTGGATTTTGGAAATCACAGGCCCCATCAGATCAATTGTAACTATACTGTTTTCCATGCCTTTGCGTGTTATATACTGACGCAGGTTCCTGTCCACAATTGTATGGACAATAAGGCTTTCAATATCCTTGACCTTTTCTATCAATTCATCAACCTGGTTTTCAGTGCGTATATGGGGAACCTTTACAACTGTGATTTCACTGTCAGGAAACTGAACAAGGGTTGATTCCACAAGATTGAACGCATTAATGCCTTCTCCGCATGAAGCCACATATATCATCTGAAAGGGCTGCCTGCCCGCCGGTCCGTTCATGAATCATCCTCAATTATATATACAAGCCGTGTTTCACGGCTTAAGTTGATAAATACCCGGAAATTACAGTTTTGATAGCCTAAAATTGCTCCGCCTGCAATAGAATTCTGTTAAAATATAATGCTGATCACAATATTTCATGAAATATCAAAATCAACTTCCCGTATGAAAATTATAATTACAAAAAATAAAATTGCCGTCATCCTTGAACGTGTATCCCTGTTCTTTTACCGCAGTCTTTTCAGATAAAATTTTCAAAACAAGTTTCTCTTTTTCACTTACGGACAGATGCTCAAATTGTTTCCCGATAAAAACAGCACTTTGCCCCCATACATGATCCCAATACCAGCTCTCATAAACAAAATAATATTTTTTGCCGTCAATGATTTCAGTATCAAATTGTATTTGATTGATATGGGTGTCTTTTTCAATCTTTCTATTGAATAAAACAGGCAAATAATTATCCTCATTAATTTCTTTTATGGATTCCAAATATTTTTTCTGTGAAAATAAACCGAACACTTCAAAAACAGCTTTTTGATACCGGTAAAACAGATTTGCAAAATGAATGCTGTTAAAATTTGAGCCTTTTAATTTTTCATCGTTTCTGACATTGAAAACCGCTTTCAAAGATTTCAGATATATCTTTGAATAATACCATTTTTGATTTTCAAACCCGTTGTTGAATTTGGTTTCAAATAATTTTTCAATGGTAAGATTTGTTTTTTCAGCCATTTCCGACAAGCTGTTTAAATGATCAATCTTATCTGCAAGCACAACGGACAATCCTTCCAGAGATATTTTGTCAAGGCGTTCAATTGCATGCTCTTTTCTGGCTTTCCATGATTCAGACCTATCTTCACGAACCTCCATGACAATCTTGCAAATCTCCCGTCCGAAATCAGATAAAAGTTCTTCCTGTGTGTAAGCTGTGTTTCCAACGATATCATGGAGCAATCCTGCAATATAGCAATTATTCAAGCTTTCGGAATTTTTCAGGCATTGTAAAATGATCTTACCGACTCTTATGGAATGATTTATAAAATCTTCTCCGTTTTTTTGCCTCTGCCCTGCATAAAATTTCTTTATTATTTCATTTGCCCTGTTTCTGAGCTTAATTTTTTCCAAAACCAGTTCATTGTGAGTTTTAGCCATGACACACTCCTTTTTTTCAGATGAATTATGAAAAATTTTTATCTGGTTTTCCCAAACAGCAGCGGCGTCTTTCTAAATCTTCTGAGCCGGCCTGCCATGGTTATGATGTCCATTTTATCCACTGACCCGGGGCCATCTAAAATGCTTTTCAGCTCTGCCTGCCTTGCTGTCAGCTCTATTTCCTGAAGATACATTGGAAATTGTTCCACTATATCAATTACCTGCTCATCAGAAAGATGGGGAAACTTACTTGTCCATGCCTGAATCTGTATATGCTCAGAAGGATATTCCAGGCCAATATAAAATCCAAACTCCATGGGAATACAATCCAATTTCACAGGTTTTGAGACCAGCACAAGAAAGCCTTTGAAATCAAACAGTTTACGTTTAAATTTTTCCCAATTGGGCCATAAACTGCTTTTGGTTTTTCCGGCCATCAAATCATTCAGGTTATGCACATCATCCAGCAACAGGATGATCTCCTGCCGGCAGGGCCGCGACGTAAAAATAAAATCAAGCACATTGATGGGTTTCTGTGTTACAGGGTCCCGAAGTGTATTATCCTGTGAAGATGAATCGTTTTTATACAGAACTCTGGACAGGGGTATTTTTCTGATAAAAAATTTCAGGCTGTGGGCCAGGGCTATTGTATGTTGCACGCCGGTTTCAAGGTCATGGGAACAGATCAACCCGCAAAGCCCTCTGCCCTGACGATGAATTTCAGGCCATGCCCTGATAATTCTTGAAAACTTCTCCTTATCGGTGGTTTTTAAGTTCATATCATCCAATTTTAATTCCGGGATTATAATTTTGTCAGCACAGCCCAGATCAAACATGGATCTTGCCTGGTGCCGGGCTGCCTTATGGAGCTCAGATGCTCTGATTTCAATTGTTCCGGCCCCATTTTTTTTCTCCATTAATGCTTTGCCGGCAGCAATAAGGACAGTATTTTTTATCAGGCCTCCGGTAAACTTATACATTTCAGCAAATTCGTGCAGATTTACACAATCGCCATATTTCATGCCTTCCGGCAGCAGGGCTTTCCAGATTGCCAGGCGCTGCATTTCATCGGGAAGCTCAAAGGGAATTTTCAGGGTTATGCGGCGATCAAGGGCAGGATCCATGTCAATTGTCTTGTTGGTGGCCAGAATGGTAATGCAATTTGCCTTTTCAATTTCAATGAGAAAGGTACGGCTCATATAAGAATTGTCTGTCAGAAGATCATCACATTCATCCAGAAAAACAATCCCGCCGGAAAGCCTGGCTTCACGGAAAACATATTTGACAGCATCGTCAAACGAAATATCCTCGTGGTCAAGGTTGCCTATATTGACAGAGAAAAGTTTGCGGCCAAGATAATTGGCCAGGCCGTGCGCCAGCATTGTTTTGCCTGTGCCTGAAAGGCCGTAGAACAGGCATGTAAGCCCTGTACCATACCCGAAAGAATCGTTTAAAACTCCCCCATGCTCTGCTTCAGCAACAAATGATTCAGCATATTGAACCAGATCCGTTTTCAAGCCTTCATCAAGAACAACCTGGTCAAGGCTTATGCGGGGAATTTCTGAGGATATACAGGACAGCTCTGTATCATAAACATTGTGGTCATCCAGGCAAAACCGGCTGATGCGTTCGTGAAGCTCTGCATTGTTTTCAAGAAGCCTGCAGAATCTTCCGGAAAGTGTTATAATTTCATTCTTCACAAGGGGGCGTTCTATTGAAAAGGCGCTCCTGCCGGCAAGCTGTTCATGGTAATCCCTGCACAGAACTGAAAGAATCACGCCCAATTCCAGCACTCCGCTGTTGAATCCACGGGTCCAGAACTCAATACCGCATTGTTCAAAAAAAAATTGAATATCAAGGCTTGTATCCGCTATAAGTATAAGCTGAAGAATTTTTCTTTCAAAATCATCCAGCCCATATATTTCAACAAGTTCTGAAAATTTCAATGAAATGCCTTTTTTCCGGGAAACAGCCTCCATTTTCCTGCCGCAATCCCATATTCTGGCAATTTCTTTTTCCAGTGCCATACGATCAGAAATATCGCCAGGAATTTTCAGAAAACCAAGTGCCGGATCGTCCTGATCTATCTCAACAATGCCTTTCAGGCTGCAATATGCAAATCCCAGCCAAAGACTGACCTCTGATGCCAAAAATTTAATATGGCCTGAATTGTCAACAAAATGGCTGAACAAATTTACATTGCCGGAACCATTGATAACCTGAAACGGGTTTGTATCTATAAAAAATTGCTGCTGCATGTATACCTCCTGATTAATATGTTTTGATTCAAGGAGTAAAAAAGGTTTACCAGGCATCTCTGCCGCCGGGCTCTACAATATCTGCAAGGCCGTATTTAACGGCTTCATCAGGTGAAAGCCAGGTATCGACATCCTGCAGAAGTTCCCTTTCCAGTTCTGACTGATCTTTGATATTGGTATAGCGCAGATAATGATCCACTATGCGTCTATGCTCAAGGTCCTCCTGTTTTCTGTTGGCCAGAAGCTGGCTATGGCTACCTGCAGACAGCCAGGAAAAACGGTGTGACAGGATGGAAGTCCGCCTGGTAACAACTCTGCGTCCTTTTGCCCCGCACATGAAAATCAGAAGCCCCATTGAGCCGATCATACCTATGCCAGTGGTATAAATCGGAATCCGTGACCACTCCATCATATCTATAATGGCAAAACCTGCAGGGCATGACCCGCCCGGGGAGTTGATAATCATCTGCAGATGATCAGCCTCTCCTTTAATGTTATACTCTATGATTTCCTTGCAAACTCCCTCTGAGGTGGCTTCGTTGATGGAACCGGAAATGTAAATGATGCCGTGGTCTTTTAATCCTCCTGCTTCCTGTTCTCTGTTTTTGATTGCCATGTTTTACTCCTGCTGTTATAGTTTTTCAGTCATTGGCTGTATCTGACATTATTGATGCCATGACCCATTAATAACACCGGGAAGTGACACTTCCTGTCACACCCTGTAAAAAAATCAGGAGATAAATTTATGAGCGGGCCCAGATTGATACAGATGATGAAAAGCATTGATATGCTTTGCAGCCATCGGGGCGTAACCGTGGAACAAATGGCATATGAACTGGAAATAGACAAAAGATCTGCCTACCGTATGCTGAAAAATATCGAAGACCTGGGGTTTGTGATTGAATCTGAAAAAGACCCCGTTGAAAATAAGACCCGAAAACGCATAAACCGGCAATTTCATCAGAAAATAGGGCACATAAGCCTGCCTGACATAAAGCTAAGCCCCCTGGAAATAATTTCTCTGTATCTTTTAAAAGGCGAATCCAAAATCCTTAAAGGAAGTGATCTGGAAAAAAGTATTGAATCTGCCTTTGCAAAAATTGGCATGTTTGCCCCAAAAGGCATGGCAGAAAAACTTGCCAAGCTTCAATCCCTATTTCTTCTGGATGCCAAAAAGGCAAAAAACTATAAAGGAAAAGAGCTCATTATTGACCAATTGACAGATGCAATGCTGTCCATGCGGACGTGTTATATCTGTTATCACTCTTTTCATGACGATACAGTTAAAAATTTCAGGATTGACCCTCTTCATTTCTTTGAACACGATGGAGGCCTATATCTTTTTGTCAGAGCATCCAGTTTTGGAGATATCCTTGTCCTGGCTGTGGAACGGATAAATACCTTGGAAATCAGCAATGAGCATTATGAATATCCGGCAGATTTCAATCCAAACGATTATCTCAGGCAAAGTTTCGGGCTTGTTTATGATGATCCCCTGAACGTTGAAATCTGGTTTGACAAGAGCCAGGCACGTTATGTTAAAGAAAGGCAATGGGCCCACAATCAAGAAATCCATGACAATAAAGACGGTTCAATTATTTTAAAAATGCAGACATCCGGCAGGTTTGAAATCAAGCGCTGGGTGGCGGGTTTTGGCCCCTGTGCTGAAATCCTGAAACCGGAAGATTTACGGGAAGAATTTAAAAAAGAGGTTATCAGGCTTTATCTGAGATATATGGACTGAAACCTGCCTTACAATTCAAACACATGAGGACAAGCTTCAAATGAGTATCAACAACAAAAAATCAACCTATCAGCCCTGTTCCCCTGCGGTTGAACAGGCAGCCAGGCTGCTGCTGTGCCTGGGTGAAACCCGCGAACCTGAAATGAGCCTGACAGGTATATGCAAAAAAATAGGCATACACAAAAGCAAAGGTTTTTCCATATTGAATGCCCTTGCAAAACATGACCTGGTCATAAAGGACAGCCGGTCAAAAACATATTCACTCGGCCCCGCATTAATGCCGCTTGCGGAAAAGGCAAGGGAAAAACTCAATATCAATAATATTGCAAAGACATATCTCCAGAACCTTGCAAATGAAACTAAAACCAGCGTACTGCTCGGTATCATAAATAATGATCAGTTCTATATTACAGCAAAATATGACGGCAATGACAAATTATCCGTTACTGTACGCCAGCACCAGTCACTGCACATAAGCCACGGAGCCCACGGAAAAGCCATTTTTGCTTTTCTGGATGAAAAGGAAAAACTCAGAATTTTTGAGTCTGAAAAACTTTTTTTCCATGGAGAGCCCGAGAATCTTGACAGGAAACGTCTGGCAGAAGAACTGGAATTGTGCAGAGTCAAAGGTTTTGCAGTGGATAACGGAGAAGTGACTCCGGGCATAACAGCAGTAAGTGCGCCTGTATTTGATCACAACAACAGGGTGATGGCGGCCATAGTCATGGTCGGTACATTCAAAGAGGACAAGTTTGAAAAACTGGGCCGCAAAACTGCTGCTGCAGCAGAACTGATCTCAAAAAAAGCAGGGGCTGGTATTTGCCCTGTATAAAATTAAAATGCCCGGAACACCGATTGTATGGGTTCCGGACATTGCTAACAACACAAAAGACAGAATTCTGGGGTTTTAATTGTCTTTATTGTACCCCATGGGCAGCTTTTTGAACCTGCCTCCGTATATAATGGGGTCACCCTTGTATCCAAGTGCCTTGAAATTGATATAATCTGTTTTCTCAATCAGATCGGCAACATCTCTGCCCTTTGATTTCATGAATGAAAAATCAGTACCCTTGTGGGCAATTTTTCTGAAATCAACATTGCGGTTATCCTGATGGCACCTGTTGCAGGTTCTGTCTCCCTTCAGGCTTTCATGACACTGGACACATGAAAGCGCCATCTCAGCAGGCATGACCTCATGGTCAAGCCTCCAGTACATCCAGGTTTCCTTCCATTTGTAGGAGCCGCTGTATTCAAGGTTCACGGCCTTCATGCCATCCTGAAACGCCTTGTCCCAGTCAAGATTTTTCCAATAAGCTGTTTTGTCATCCTTGTTGCGCGGGAAAAGATGGGGCACAAGCAGATAATCATAATCAGCATCCACAGCCTGCACACCTTTCATTATTTTAAAAGGAGTGATCTTTGATCCTGGATCATTAATGGAGCCCACAGGCTCGGTCAGTTTGATTATCTTTGCATGGATATCAACCCTGTCGCCCAGAAGAACTCTTTTCATATATCCGGAATCCCAGGCATAATCAGGCACTCCTGATTCCACCCATTTGAATTCCCCTTTTTTCCAGTGATAATCGGGTTTTCCATACTTATCTTTTCCGGGTTTACGTTTTTTGTTTCCAGCCTTTGACCAGTCCCACCACACTTTGGTTGGTTTACATTTGGCAAAAACAGGAGAATGACAGACATTACAGTCAAGGGTTTTGCAATGTTCATTCAGGTGATGGTCAAGAAGACCTCCTTTATAATGGGGGGTCTGGGAATGGCATTGCCCGCATGTGACCTTACCCTCTGCAGCAGCCACAGAAGAACTTCTGCCTGCAATCTTATGATTCCGTGTCTTATGGCATTCAGCACAGGCAAAGTCATATCCTCCCATGTGAATATCACAGCTTCTGGCCGGCTTGAGCAGCTGGCGCGACAGGTCTGCATGCTTTATTGCATCGCCTCCGCCCCCGTTGAAATGGCAGGCTCCGCAGGTGGCACGGCTTGTATGGCCGACATTCTGGGCAACTGCCTTGAGATCCACATTTTTTGCAGGCATGCCGGCTCCGGGAGGAGCTTTTTTGTACTTACCGGTTGTATCATGGCATACCAGACAATCTATTTTTGTTTTGTCAGTAAAATCAAAGGAAGAATCCTTCCACCCGTATCCTGCGTGACAGCTTGTGCAACGAGCCTCGTTGCTTGTGGGGTTGATTCAGTAGTTGTTTATGGCTGTTGTCCCCTTGCCGTGCAGAATATCCTTTCTATGCCCTGTGGTATAAGGAGAAGGGCCTTTCCACAGCCAATGGGCTGTTTTAAGCATATCTTCACCCTGGGTTTCATGGCATCTTAAACATTCAGCTGTCACCTGGGAAGGTTCAGGGTTATCAGGCAGTTTCACAAGCCTGCTGTGGTCAGGAACATTTTCAAGATGGCATTCCCTGCATCCTGTGGGGCCTTTCCCTTCGGTTTTATGACACCCCATGCACTGCTGATGATAAGCAGCTTTCAAACCTATGCGCTCAGGATGATCCTTTCTGAATGAATCCTGATGACAGGCTGAACATCTTGTGGTTTCAAGGGCATTTTTATCCTTTGGCCTGAAATGATGACATTTGGTGCAGTCCTTTATCAGTGCTGCATGACGCTTGTGGGCAAAGCGCACCGGGCCGAAATGGTCTTCTCTTTTCTTTATTATGGGACTGTCCAGAAGAAAATAGACATTGCGGACATCCTTGAGTGAAATTCCCGCATCCATCAATGCTATTCTTCTTTGTATCTGATCAGTATCCATGTATTCCCCGACAAAGGGAACAACCTGTTTTGCCCTCTGCTTTGCTTTTTCCTGATCCGGCGCCTTCCACACCTGTGCCGCGCATACGCCGGCAGCCAGGGTCAGGATACCTGCAAGAAAAACAATTTTTCTCATCATGATGAAACCTCCTTTGATTCAGGCAATACCGGCAGATAAGTTACAACAATTCTGTAAATAAACATCAGGGTGGCAATGAGCCCGAATGTAACCAGCATTTCCCCTGTTGCAGGAAAATATCCATTTTCGCTCAAAGGCGGCCTGAACCCCACAATAAAAACATTTATACGGTTCAGCACAACTCCTGCAACAACAAGAAAACCTGCAATAAAAACACACCGTCTGGATCTTCTTATTTTTTCAAAAACCAGCATAATCCAGGGAACAATAACGCCCAAAACAATTTCAACCAGAAATGAATTTGTCTGGTAAGTTCCATCAAACAGATAGACATATGTTCCCCTGACAACCATATCCCCGATTTTAAGCACCATATAGATACCAAGCAGGAAAACCGTAATCCTTGTCAAAGGAGCCAGAATCTCGATTTCACTGTCAAGTTTGAATGATGCCGAAGCAATGGTTGTTTCAACCACAACCATGGGATATCCCACTGCAAAGGCCGAAGTAAGAAATAAAAGAGGCAGAATCGGAGTATACCATAAAGGATGCAGTTTAGTGGGAGCAATCAGCATAAGCGACCCAAGGCTTGACTGATGCATGCATGACAGCACAACCCCAAGGATAATAAATATCCACATTATTTTTGAAAGGATTGCATCTCCTATGGTGAGAATGCCGTCAAGCGGAGCGTTGAAAATTGCCAGCCCTCCGGGAAGGTTCACCCTGCCCTTGAATTGTTCTGCAATAACAGGAAAAAATTCAATATAAAGGACATTAAGATAAACCATGACACACATGGCCACTTCAAACAGAACAGAATTTGTGTTCCAGTTGAACATGGGTTTCCATATTGCCCAGGACCTGCCTATGTCAACAAGAAGCCCCAGCACAACAAATGTATATCCCAGAGCTGCCGTCAGAAGGGCCGGACGGGTTACAGGCTCATAATAATGTTTCCCAAAAATATGAGCCAGGGCTGCTGTGGTAAATCCTCCGGCAGCAAGGGCGACCCCGGATGCGACATCAACCCCCACCCAAAGGCCCCACGGCCTTGCATTGCTGAGGTTGGTAACATAGCCTATGCCGCCTGTAAACCTTGCGATTATGGCTGCAAACCCTGCAATCATAAAACAGAATATAACCAGGACACCGGGAGTCCAGAATTTTTTGTTCACAGGAACAGGTTTCATTGCGCACCTCCTTTAGTTCCGGATTTATCCTGATTTTTATTTGTTCTGTACATGAAAGCTCCCAGGACAGTGAAAAGCGCAATGGGCGACCATAAATAACTGAACAGGGAATGCTGCACTGTTTCAGAAAGCTTGGGAGATGCCGTTTCCGGCAATACAGGAAGATTAAGCTTTTCAAAGGGCACAGACGAAATATAAAGCCACGACGTTCCTCCGACTTCATGTTCACCATATATATGATTGATATATGTGCCGGGATTCTCCTTAAGCCTTTTTTCCGCAACCTTCAGCAATGTATTGCGTTTTCCAAAGGTCAGAGCTTCTGTGGGGCAGATGGTGGCACACCCGGGAAGCCCGCCTTCCTTTGATATCCTGTCATAACAGAAAGTACATTTGCGCACTCTTGGGGTGACAGGATCGTGATATTCATATGCAGGGATTTCAAACGGGCATGCAACCATGCAATAACGGCACCCAATGCATTTGGTTACATCATATTTTACCGCCCCTGTCTCATCCTTTGTCAAAGCCCCCACAATACATGCTGATACACAGGCAGGATCCTGACAATGCATGCACTGCACCTTGACAAAGGTTGGAACAGGCTTGTTAAATTCATCCAGAACCCCTGTAAAATAACGGTTCACCACGGTATAGGCCTTGTCATCCGGCCTGCGCTTTTTATCAAAAATCGTGCATTGACAATCAGGGCGCTCAGGTGCGGGCAGGCCGTTTACACTGGCACAGGCCTCCTCGCATTTGCGGCACCCGACACATCTTGTCAGATCCACAAGGCACCCGTATGGATCAGGTGGTGCCTTTGACTCCCATGCATGGGCACAGGAAGATGAAGCTGCAACCGAAGCACTGGCAGCCCCAATGAACTTAAAAAAATTTCTTCGGGTTAATTGCATTTTGTCTCCTGTTGTTTCTGGGTTTTTATCCTTTTTTAATTCCAATGCAGATCACTCCTGCACGCTGTTTGCGATAAACAACCATGTCCCGTGATCTGCCTGTAATCATAACAAGATCATCTGCCACATCATTGTCAGATAAAATAACCTCAACGATCTGGCCTTTTTTCATGCTTTTGAGCCGGGTTTTGAATTTCAGCAGATTCAAAGGAGAAATAATTCCCCGCAAATCCATTTTTATGTCTGGAATCATCCTGGCTCCTGTTTCTATTAAATTTCCGGTTTCAATAAATCGCAACAATTGTGCCATATTAAAATGCAAAAGCATAAGTATCGGAATTTACAATATAATGGCGTGAAGTTTCCCGTGATTTGATTTTCTGATGTCAAAATGCTATTTAATCATATGTTTAAATTTTAACACCTGATTAAATTCATATAAAACAATATCGCCATCAAGGAAGACATTTATGGATGAGCATGAAATCAACCTGTTCTGGAAAAAAATTGTCAACACAATCAATGACGGGCTCATGTTCATAGGGCCGGAAGGCACCATCCTCATGGTCAACACTGCCTTTGAAACCATGACCGGATACAGGTCTGACGAGGCAATCGGCCTGCCATGCACGATACTTGGATGCGATGCATGTGAAAAAACGCTGCATGGCGAAGGCAAGGATGGATGGTGTCAGCTTTTTGCAGACGGATACAAGGATATAAAAAAATGCAGATGCCTTGTCCGCACCAAAGACGGAACATACATACCTGTGCTGAAAAATGCCTCAGTGCTGTGGGATGAAAACCGCAAGGCACTGGGTGTAGTTGAAACACTGACAGACATATCAGAGCTAACCAAGCTGGATGAAAAAGTCCATATCCTTGCAAGGCAATGCGACCGGGAAGATCAGTTCATGGGCATGGTGGGCAAATCCCCTGAAATACTTGCAGTATTTGACCTGGTCAGAAAAGCCGCTGAAAGCAACGCTCCTGTTATTATTCTGGGGGAAAGCGGCACAGGCAAGGAGCTTATTGCAGACGCAATTCATCTTTGCGGCCCCAGAAAAAATCAGGCATTTATCCAGCTCAACTGCGCCGCACTCAATGAATCCGTGCTTGAAAGCGAATTGTTCGGCCATACCAAAGGTGCATTCACAGGAGCTGTAACCAGCAGGATAGGACGTTTTGAAGCGGCAAACCACGGAGATTTTTTCCTTGATGAAATCGGGGATATCCCCATGTCAATACAGACAAAACTATTAAGAGTGCTTGAATCAGGCCAGTTTGAGCGTGTGGGAGATATTTCTCCCATAAAGGTTGATGTACGCATTATAACAGCCACAAACAAAAATCTTGAAGCATTGATAGAAAAAGGGCAGTTCAGGCAGGATTTGTTTTTCAGAATAAATGTCATTCCAATACATCTTCCGCCATTAAGAAAAAGAAAAGAGGATATCCCTGTTCTTGTAAGATCATTCATTCTGCGCCTGAACAAAAAGACAGGCAAGAATATCCAGGGATTAAGCCATGAGGCAATGGAAATATTCATGGATTATAAATGGCCGGGCAATATAAGAGAATTAAAAAACGCCCTGGAATATGCCTTTGTAACAACTGAAAACGATTTTATCCAGACCCATAACCTGCCCAGAAAAATTATTTCTCCCCGGCAGCATGACAATGTCACAGAAAATAAAACTTCCCCTGAAACACAGCCCATGCCGGATGAAAAACATCAGCTTATACAGGCCCTTAAACAGGCAGGCGGCAACCAGACAAAAGCTGCAAAAATCCTGAACATCAACCGTGTGACAGTCTGGAACCGGATGCGCAAATACGGGATTGACCTTAAAAAGGTCATGACTGTATATCAAAGATAGCCAAAGGCCCGCGGCAGAAAAAGCACAATCTGGGGGAAATATGACAAAAAGAACAGAACCCCGATCTGAATTGCCAAAAAAGGAAGAACAGACCGTGACACATATATTATATCCCTTTTGGCAAGCGCACCTGTTATGAACAGGCTGACCCCCATTGGCGGCGTGCAATAACCGATTGCAAGGTTGACTGTCATGATGAGCCCGAAATGCATGGGATTCACATGAAATGGTTCCAGAAGGGGCAGAAACACAGGCCCGAGAATCAGTGTTGCTGAAATAATATCCATGAACATGCCTATGATCAAAAGCAGAATATTCATGGCCAGCAGAAACACAAAAGGAGAATGAATACTTGCCACCACAACTTCAGCCACCCTGTTCGGAATATTCTCAAAGGTAAGATACCTGCCGAAACATGTTGCAGAGGCAACAATGAGAAGAAGAGTGGCAGAGGTGACAGCAGAACTCACTGTTACCTCCTTGACATCTGCAAAATTCATGGACTTGTATATGAAAAGTTCAACAAGAAAAGCATATACGCTTGCAACAACCGCAGCCTCATTTGCCGTGAACATGCCGGAAAAGATACCGCCGAAAATAATCACAATCAGCATCAGAGCCCAGAACCCTTCCTTGAGGATTCCGTAAAGTTTTGTGAAGCTTGGAGCAGGAAGCCGCCTTATGTCAGGCCTTTTTCTGTACAAAACCCATGTATAGATACAGACACATAAAATGATGATAACACCGGGAATGAATCCTGTAATAAAGAGGCCTTCAAGGGATACATTGCTGATCATGGAATAGAATATCATACTTATGCTCGGAGGTATGATTACTCCAAGATTGGGTGAAGTGGTCATAAGGCCCAAAGTATAATCTTCATCATACCCGTTTTCGATCAGCGCAGGAATCATGAACCCGCCAAGAGCCACAACCGTGGCAACGGTTGATCCTGAAATAGCTCCGAAAAGCCCGCACCCTATGACCCCTGCCATGCCAAGGCCACCGGGCAGCCAGGACACAAGCGCATTGGCAAGGTTAATCAGTTTTTCAACTGTTTTCCCCTTGCTCATTATATTGCCGCATAAAATAAAAAACAAAACAACAACAAGAGCAAACTTGTCAAGGCTTCTGAAAAGTGTCTGGGCCAGAATTGCCAGAGGCATGTGAAGAAATACAACAAATCCAAAGACTGCTGTGAAAAAGAGGCATAAAAAAACTGGAACATATGTTGTCATACAACCCAGGAGAATGCACAAAATAACCAAATCACTAATCTGCATTGAGAGAATCCCTTTATTCTGTTTCTATTTCAAATTTCTGGCTTTAAAATCCTGGATCATTACCTGCACTGTCCTGAGGAACACCATCACGCCCATGACAGGCATAATGGAGTATATAACCACAAGTGGAATCTGCATGATAATGGTTTTCTGATGGGTTATAAACTGCAGGTGTGTCATCTGATAGCCGTAATAGACCATCATGCACGCAAAAACAAGCATCAGGATATTTGAATAAAATGTCAGGGCCGGTTTAAGCTTGGGAAAAATCTGTACAATTGCATCAATTTTAATCATTGCTCCCTGTTTCACTGCCACACTTGCCCCCACGAACGTGGAATAGATTATTACCATCCTGACAAGTTCCTCACTCCAGGCAAGGGTATAGTTGAATCCATAACGCAGAATCACATTAACAAAAAGCGACAAAAGCGCTGCCATCACAATGATGAAAAGAGTCCATTCCTCAATATTGGTGACAATTGTATCCAATTTTTTTAAAATTTTCCCAAGCATAAACCAGATCCTGTCAATTTGTTGATTATTAATAAATTAATTTATTTTAAAAAATCCTGCACTTCTTTCAGATAATTGGCCGGCCTGTATACATCACCCGGATACAATTTATTGATTTCAGGTGCATATTTTTCATAGGTGCCCTTGCTTTCAGCCTTCAATGTTGCCATGTCAGCATCGGAAAGCTTGAAGAATGTAACACCAGCCGCCTTTGCTTTTTCTATGTTTGTATTCTCCTCAATCTGTGTTTTTTTACGGCTTTTTGCGCACACATCATGAACACTTGCAATGAACTGCGCCCTGATATCAGAGGGAAGGCTTGAAAGCCAGGCTTTATTGAATATCCAGATAAAAAGGCCCTGGGCATAGTTTATCTGGGTAAAATATTTTGCGACCTCAAATTTCTTTGTAACATTACAGACAGTGGGAGTATGGTCAAGGCCTGTTATAACACCCTGTTTCAGGGCAACAGGCACATCAGGCCAGGGCATGGAAACAGGATTGAATCCCCAGTTTCTGTAGCTTAACTGGTTTACAGCAGCTTCTGCTATCCTGAATTTCACCTTTTTGGCATCTGCAATATTTCTTACGGGAATGGTTGTGGCCCAGCCGTAATTGCCATATCCCGTAATATCAACACCAGTTATGCCCTGGTGATCCATTGCCATCAGAAAATGATTAAAAAGTTTTTTGTTGCTGATGAATTTTTCAACTTTTTCAAAGGAATTTACAAGGAAAGGAAGATTTACAATCCCGAACCTTGGCCCAAGGTTGGTTGAAGCAACAGAGCTTACCCCCATGCCCTGCACTGCTCCCATCTGAAGCATGTTAAGCACCTCAACTTCACCGCCCAGCATGGAATATGGTTTGAAATCAACATAGACCTTGCCCTTTGTCCTTTTCCACACTTCATCGCGGATTTCGAAACCTGCAAGCACACCGACCAGCCCAGGAGTTGAAACATTTGAAACAATACATTTGTATTTTGCTCCTTTGGGGTTGAAAGCTGGTTTCCATTTGTCAAGGGATGGTTTTTTCCTTGCAGATACGGGAGCTGTGAACATAAAAGATCCAACCATCAAAGCAAGCATTAAGATTAAAAATGTACGAAGTTTCATGATCTGGTTCCTTTCCTTAAATTGGGTTATAAATTGAGGGTACAGGCCCCTGAGGAGCCTGCACCTGTTTCAACTTTTTGATAAACCGGTTGAATTTATCTTTACCAGCCGGATTCAGGAATCACGGAACATTTTTACAGGCCAGCAGCAGATTACAGGGCAAAAAAATAAATTTTTAATCCAGCTTTTTAAATGCTTCTTTTCTTCCGGTAAACTTTTCCCTCAACTGGGGTTTCATAAGCTTTCCGGTCGGGTTTCTCGGCACCTGATCAAAAATCACCTTGCGCGGCACCTTGTACAGGGACATCTTTGATTTTGCAAATTCAATAACATCTTCTTCAGTAAGATGCCTGCCTTCCTTGACCTGTACCACAGCAAGCACGATTTCCACAAGCCTGTCGTCAGGGTAGCCGATACAGGCCACATCGTCAATATCAGGGTGATCCATAAGGGCATCTTCTATTTCCACAGGAAAGATATTTTCACCTCCGCTTGTGATCATATCCTTCATTCTGTCCACAATATAAAAATACCCGTCTTTATCCTTCTTTAATAAATCTCCGGTATAAAGCCAACCATTTTTAAGAGTTTCTTCGGTTTTTTCAGGATTGGAATAATATTCACGCATCATTCTGGGGGTTCTGAATATCAGTTCGCCCACCTCTCCGTCCCCAAGCTCGTCTCCGGTCGGGCCCACAATTTTGGCTTCAACACCAAAGGTGGGTTTGCCGATTGACCCGGGTTTTTCAAGCACATCTTCAGGATAGAGGTTAAAGGTTCCTCCGCCGCCGCCTTCTGTGATGCCGTAAATATTGGAGACAGCACATGGAAGTTTATCCACCAGAAGTTTCATGATATCATAGGGTACGGGCTGGGCACCTATTTCCATGTACTTCCATGAAGACAGGTCATAATCATCAAGGTTAAGCTCTCCCTTGTCAATGGAATTTAGTATTGCAATGGCAATGGGCACGACAAAGAGCATGTCAGTACACTTTTCAGCATCAATGGCCTCAATGATCCATTTTGGATCCTTAAAATCCCTTATAATGGTGCCGGCAGCTCCTGTGGCATAAAAAGGAGCCCACAAAAACATGGTTCCGGAATGATAAAGGGGCAGAAAGATAAGATAATTATCATTCTTCTGCACAAAATAGGTCATGCCGTTGCCTATAGCCGTATTGTTCAGGGAATAATGGGTATGCAGGACAGGCTTGGGTTTTCCTGTGGTGCCGGAAGTGAACATCATGGCAAGAGAATGCTCAAGTTCCACCTCCACCATTGCGTCATTCACATTTTCGTATGCCTGTATCTGTTTGAAATCTATCATGTCTTCAGGCACATCATCGCCTATGCATATATATTTCTTTATGGTGGTCAGATCTTTCTGAATCGGCTGGACAACCCTTAAAAATTCAGAGCCCAGAATAAAAACATCCGGGCTGCTTACCTGGGCTGCATAGAGGACATCAGGGCTTTCAAAACGGAAATTCAGCGGAACAACAACGGCGCCCAGCCGGATAATTGCATAATAGGTAATAATCCATTCAAGGGAGTTGTTCTGAAGATGCATTACAAAATCTCCATGCTTGACCCCCAGTTCTCTGGCCAGGAAATTGGCAGTCCGATTGATCTCGTCATTAAATTCCTTCCAGGTCAATGTTCTTCTTTCTCCTGTTGCCGGAGTTCTTTCAATCAGGCATACCTTGTCAGGAATATGCCGAGCATGAATCGAAGCGTAATTTGAATAATTCAACGATGCCCTCCTTTATGTTTGATATGTTAATATCTGATATTTATTTTCAGTCCATAATCTCCTTTTCAGTTCTGCTGAATTGCCATGATATTCTTATTAGCTTTAAAAATTTACCTTATCAAGCCCTTTCAGTCCGAGAATCTGTCTTGCCTCTTCTGAAGTTGCAGGTTCGAGGCTCATTTCCTTTGCAACCCTTTTTATCATATTGACCTGATCAGCGCTTGCCTTGGCCATGATACCCTTGCCGGCATACACGGAATCCTCAAGCCCCACCCTTACATTCTGGGCTCCCATGGCTATGGCTGTTGTTGTGATGGGAATCTGGAACCTGCCGCCTGCCGCAACCGACCAGGTAAAATTACCTTCGCCGAGAACCTCTTTTGCCTCATCATAGATCAGAACCAGATGTTTTACAGAAGGAGTCATCCAGCCGACCATGGGCCCGAACACAAATTGAAGATGGACAGGTGATTCTGTGAGATTTTCCTCAAGAAGCCATTTTACATATGAAACATGGCCAAGCTCGTAAATCTCAAATTCAGGCTTGGTTCCTATTTCCATGAATGTTCTGCCATAGATCATGTCATCGCTGAAAGTGGGCCTGAAAGTGACATTCTTGCAAAGTTCCAGGTATTCCTTTTCCCATTCATATTTATATTCCTTGAACCTGCCTGCAATCTGAAAAATACCAAAGTTAAAGGGAGCAGGGTCAAAGGAGCACATTTCAGGCTTGAGCTGCTTTATGGGAATAAGTTTTTCCTCTGTGGTCTGGTTCATGCCTCCGCCCGTGGTTGGGAGCAGGATCATGTCGCATCTGGCCTTGATCTTTGAGCAGACCTCCATGAAAAGCTCAGGACTTGAGACAGGCAGTCCGTTTTCAGGGTTACGCACATGGATATGCGCAATGGCAGCCCCGGCTTCATATGCCTTTACCGCATCTTCCACGATCTCGTCAGGAGTAATGGGAAGATAATCACTCATGGTCGGTATATGAACCGATCCTGTAATCGCTGCTGTGATGATCAGTTTATTTTCTAACATTGGCATCCCCCGTTAAAAAAATTAGTATTAAATCCTATACCCTGTACTCCTCTTCGGAGTTAAGCACAAACATCTTTTTTTCCTTGACATTGTCAATGACAAAAGAAGAGCGTATTGTCTGAATCCCCTCTATCTGCGTAAGGTTTTTGTTCATGAATTCCCCGTATGTCTTGATATCCCTTGCGCAGACCTTCAGGATAAAATCATTTGCCCCTGCGATCTGATAGCATTCTATCACCTCGTCAAGCTCAGTGAATTTCTTTTTTATCTGCGCCACTGAAGCAAGGCTGCTCAGGTTCAGGTTAATGCTTACAAGCGCAATGATTGAAAACCCTATCTTCTCAGGATCGAGAACAGCTGTGAAATGGGATATAACCCCTGCCTGTTCAAGGCGTTTCACCCTCTCAAGCGTTGCAGGGGCTGAAATCCCGACAATCTTTGACAATTTTGAATTGGTAATCTTGCCATTTTCCTGAAGTGTGTTCAAAATCAGTTTGTCAATTTTATCCAGAACCATTTAATATTTTCCTCTTATAATATTTTCATTTCATTCTATAAGAGTAAATGGTTATATCTTTCTTCAATCAATGGCAATAATTCTTTTAAGGTTTCATCAATTTTATCCGCCAGAAAATCAATATCCTCACGTTTCATGGCAGTGGACAGAATAAAAAGCCCCCTCGGAATTGTGAAACATCCCTTTGTCAAAAGGGAAAGATGCATGAGAGTATGCAGTTTTTCCTCTGATTTAAGCACCTGTTCCGCCGTTGTAACGGGTTCATTTACAAAATGCATGTTCAGAAGGGAACCTATCTGGGTGGACTGAATATTAAGCCCGTTGGCCCTGAAACTTTTAACAAGCCTTTGCTGAAAATAGTCTCCAAGTCCGTTGATATATGATACTGCAGCTTCATCATACTTTGACAAAGCTGCATAGCCCGCCTGCATCACAGTCTCATATCCATTGAATGTGCCGGAATGGTAAAGCGGGGTGTCTGTGTGTTCGTGACAGAAAATATTCATTATCTTTTCCTTTCCGCCGAACACCCCGATTGGAAGCCCTCCTCCCACCACCTTGCCCACAGTGGTAAGATCAGGAATTACATTGTAAAGTTTCTGGCACCCCCCTGTATTCACCCTGTAGGAAAATATCTCGTCAAAAATGAGAAGAACATCGTTTTCCTGTGTGATTTTGCGCACATGCTCAAGATAGCCGGGCTCAGGAAGCACAACACCGCCTGCACCCAGAAAAGGCTCCATTATAACGGCGGCAAGGCTGTCCCTGTTTTCCGCAACAGCCTTTTCAATGGCATCAAAATCATTGAACGGAACTTCCAGCATATCTTCTGTCATGCCTTTGGGGATTCCTGCTGTGATGACATTCTTTTTTGTTGATGCTGCCACACAGTCATGGGTTCCGTGAAACCCGCCAGTCATTTTAAGGATCTTGTCCCGCCCGGTATATGCCCTTGCAGTTCTCAGGGCAAAAAGGGTTGCCTCTGTCCCGGAATTTACAAACCTTATCCTGTCAAATCCCGGAATCCTTTCGCACAAAAGCCGTGCAAGTTTATACTGCCCGTCTGTGGGAGTGGAATACTGCGATCCCCTTGCAATACCTTCCTGAACCGCTTTTACAACATCAGGGTCGCCATGGCCGTGGACAATTGCTCCATAGGCATTTGTAACATCAAGAAGCCTGTGGCCTTCGTGTGTGTATACAAAGGCCCCTTTGCCGTAATCAATGTGAATGGGATAGGGCCTGAAATAACTCAGGCTTCTGGTTGCACCGCCCGGAATATAATTGATCAGATTTTCATGACGCTCCTTTGAAGCCGGGAACTTTTGCCTGTAAGCATCCTGTATTTTTCTTTCAATCTGTTCTTGTATCATGGCATGTGCCCCTGTATCCTAAGATTCTTTTTCATGGACAATAAGCAGTTCGCCCACTTCCTTTTCAACCATTTCAACGAATTCGCCGGATTCTATCCTTGCTTTCAATTGTTCCATATCATCTATATAAACCTTGTCGTAACTCATGTATTCAAGAGTTTCGCGAACAGCCTTGTGCATGATTTTACCTGCAGGGCTGAGTTTATCAACTCCCCTCAGATCTGCTGCCTGGGCTGCGCACAAAAGCTCAAAGGAAAGAATATGATTTGTGTTTTCAACTATCCTTCTTGCCTTGCGCCCTGCAATCAGGCCGAAACTCACTATATCCTGAAAATCAGCAGTGGATGTGATGGACTGGATTGATGCAGGAACAGCAAGGGTTCTGTTTTCCGCAACAAGAGAAGTTGTCATGAACTGACCACCCATGAGGCCCATGCGCACGCCTGTATCCTCGCGGCACAGGAATGGCGGCAGTCCCGTACTGTTGCTTGCATCCATGAAACGGTCTATCCTTCGGTCGCTCACAACCCCAAGATTTACCATTGAAATGCCAAGACAGTCCATTGCAAATGAAATGGGCTGGCCGTGAAAATGCCCGTTATGAATGAAAGTGTCAAATTCAGTAAAAATAAGGGGATTGTCATTGCTTGAATTAAGCTCCCTGAAAAGAACTTCGCCGGCGCGATGCACCGCTTCCTTTGTGGGGCCAACAAACTGCGGGGTACAACGGATGGAATAGGCATCCTCCACAGGAATATCGGCAACGGAAATACCATCATGCTTTTTAAGCACACTTTGAAGTTCCAGTGAAAGCTGCTGCTCATCTATTGCCATATCACTGCCTGTAAGAAGTTTTGTAAGGTTCATTGCAGTGGCATACTGGCCTGGATGATATTTTTGTTCATGCACTCTTACATCAAAGGGATTGATCCTGCCCATCAGGGTTTCAATGGCAAAGGCTGCAATAATATCAGAATTTTTAAGTGTGTTGACAGCTTCCGTTATAACAGAGCATGCAAGCCCCACCATGGCGGAAGTTCCATTAATAAGGGAAAGCCCTTCCTTTGCATTAAGATGCATAAGCTTTACACCGGCAGCATCCATTGCTTCCTTTCCTGACATTACTTTGCCTTTATACCTTGCCTTCCATTCTCCGAATGCGACACTTGCGATACACCCGAGGGGCCCCAGGTCTCCGCTCGTTCCAAGTGAGCCTTTTCTGGGTATAAGAGGAAAAACATGTTTATTGATCATATCCACATAAATTTTAAGATTTTCCTCCTTTATCCCTGAATACCCGCGGCAAAGGGAATTTGCCCTCGCAATCATGAAGGTCCGCACAAGCTCGTCTTCAAACGGCTTGCCAACCTGGGTTGTTATGCTGCGCACAAGGTTTTTCTGGAAATCATTGTCCCTGTCCTTGGGAAGCAGATGGTCGACAAGTCCGCCGCAGCTCGTATTTACCCCGTAAATGCAGCGTTCTTCATTGGCCCATTTATCGACCATTTTCCGGCATTCTCTTATTTTGGGCCAGTTTTTTTCGTCGATTTCTATTTTAATGGACATGTCTTTACCGGCTTTTACCAGTTCTTCTATGGTCAGTGTATATCCGTCAAGAACGAGCTTATTGTCTTTGATTGGCATGATTCCCTCCTTATAGAAACAGTTTAATGAATCGTAACGCTTTTGCAAAACATACGACATGAGATCAGAAGCACAGACAGCCAGGCCCAGGACAGGATTGTCGCTTTCTATTTTTTAATAGGCTAATCCAACCGCCTGATATTTGTCAAGTGTATTTTTAATTTTATAAGGAATTATCTTGAATTTCTGGAACGATACAATGGTATTTAAAGGATTTTAATTTATTTTATAAACTTTTTTTCATATTTTTCCTATTTTATTTTACAGACAGTTTCAATATGCCCAACTGCATCACTCATCCATAGCCCTTGACTTTACCCCTGAAAAATGATTCCTTTTTCTGCAACGTTTCAAAAATTTAGAAAATTGTCTTTTCAATATATATATGATCTGTTTTCATAATTACATAATAATGAATCCTGAAATTCTGGAGAAACAATGCTTTTTGAACGATATGATTTCACCTGCCGCCTCAAAACAGAGGCGCAGCTTCCATACTACAAAGGATCAACTTTCCGTGGTGTATTTGGCAGAGCCCTGAAAAAGGTTGTCTGCGCTTTAAAGCGCCAGGAATGCATTTCCTGCCTTTTAAACTCTCAATGTTTATATGCCCGGGTTTTTGAAACCTGCGGCCAATCCACAGTTTCAAGGATGGCATCTGCACCGCATCCATTTGTGATTGAACCTCCCGGCACAACACGAACATATTTCCCTGCCGGGTCAGAATTTGAATTTTCCCTGCTGCTCATGGGAGAATTCAACAGATCCATTGCCTATTTCATCTATGCATTTGAACAAATGGGCAAAATAGGTATAGGCAGAAAAATCAACGGCCAACGTGGACAATTTCTCATGGAAGAAGTCAGATGCAACAGCAAAATAATATATTCCTCCACAGATACAAAACTTTCCATGGCCGATAATATCTCAAACCTTGAGTTGAACGGTTCCTGCATCTGCCAAAACCCGAAAAATAAAATCAAAACCCTGAAACTGACCCTTGAGACTCCTCTGCGCCTGAAATACTCCAACAGACTCCAGGCTGATCTTCCTTTTCACCTGCTGACAAGGGCCATGCTGCGAAGAGTATCTTCCCTCATGAATGCCTATGGGAATGGAGAACCAGCCCTTGACTATCCTGGCCTTGTCAGAAAGGCCCGGAATATAAAAACAGCAGAAAAAACTCTTTCCTGGTATGACTGGCAGCGTTATTCCTTTCGCCAGGATCAAAAAATGCTCATGGGCGGCATCACAGGGAGCATTATCTATGAAGGAGAGCTTGATGAATATCTTCCACTCGCTGAATTCTGTGAAAAGGTGCATCTTGGCAAACAGACAGCATTCGGGCTCGGCAAGATAAAAACGGAGGTCATCCCATGAAAAATATTCTGCTTGCTGTAACAGGCCTGACCCCCCAGGTAATCACAGAAACCCTGTATGCACTCCACCAGAACCGGCAGCGCGTAGATGAAATCCATATCATCACAACCAGAACCGGAAAGGAAGCAATATATTCCAGACTGCTCGGCAGCGGCAACGGTTACTTTCACAAATACCTGCAAGATTATAAAATCAAAAAAAATTCCATCTTGTTTGACCATTCAAACGTGCATGTGGTTTACGATGAAAATAACAATGAAATCAAAGATATATCAAATGCGAACGAAAATGAAAGGCTGCTTTCCAAATGCCTGGAGCTTGCATGGGAATTCACCTCAGACCGGAATACTTCGGTTTTTTTCTCAGTTGCAGGCGGCAGAAAAACCATGACATCATGCCTGACCCTGGCAGCCCAGTTTTATGGCCGCCCCCAGGATCGCCTGTATCATGTACTGGTTTCACCTGAATTTGAAAACAACCGCGACTTTTTTTACCCGCCTGTCACATCCCGCAAAATCGAACTTTTTGATCACAAAGGCCAGCCATATTACAAGGAAACCAAATTTGCTGAAATCACCCTTGTCAACATTCCCTTTGTATCCCTGCGCCGTCATCTGTCTGAAAACCAGCTCAACTCTCCAAAAGAACCAGGAACCTTAATGTTGTCCCTTGTAAAAGACGAGCCATCAAAACTGATCATAAATCTGCCCGACAGAAAAATCTCATACAAAACCATAGAACTTGATATGATGCCGGCTCACATGGCACTATATGCATTTTTCATCACACACAAACAAAATTGCAAAGAAAATCACACCACTTGCAAAAACTGCCGGAAATGCTTTGTTGAATTTGCCCAGATGAACAATAATGATATTGCTGAAATATACAAAAAGATATGCGGAACCCGCCCTGTTGACGAAATGAGCGACTCCGGAATCACCTCCCTGAGTGCGGAAAATTTCAGATCCCTCAAATCCAGAATCAACAAAAAAATTGCCCAGGCCTTTGGCCATCTTGCGGCAAAGAAACTGGAAATAACAGCAACAGGCACCCGTCCCGACACAAAATACGGAATCCTAATGGATAAAAAACACATACAGATGGTGATTTAAAAAATAAAACCGCAATGTTGCAATGCTTGGACTCACAGTATCCGGGCATTACATTGTTATAAATAAACTAATGTCAGAAGTCATTATGTAAAAGTTGGAGGCAATATGCACCCGGAAACGCTAAAAATAAGTATGGCTGGTTTTTTCCATGATATTGGAAAATTTACAGGAAAAAAGGAAATGGAAATATCATCCAAAGATATTGACAGTTATGATGAACAACTATATTTAAAATCTTATCAAAAGCAATATTCCCACTACCATGCTCTT
>CAYUOB010000035.1:0-25396 GCA_964446145.1 uncultured Desulfobacula sp. | reverse complement strand
TGAGGATTCAACATGCATTTTTTCCTGCTCAAAATGGATTCTGGCGGAGTGCAGGGATATCTGTGTCATCATGCCTGAACCGCCCCTGTGATCAGAAACGGCAGCGCCATTATCAGAACCGGAAGGTTCAGAGCCGCCCTCTGATACCTGTTCCTTTTGCTGCATGATATTTTTCAGAACAACATCCCTGTCAATATGGACAAACAGCCCTTTTCCTGAGTCCGTTCCGGTTCCCAGCGCATTATTGTGCCGGGCCAGAAGTTGTTCCCTTGTTTTTTCATTTGTCAGCAGGCTCTGCTGTTCAAAAAAATTGTCAGAGGCAAAAAACAGGGTTGAATCCGAAATCTTCATATCAGTCACCGCCATATATCATTATTATTTTTTCATATGTTTAAACATATATCGGCTTTGGGCACATATCCTTTATATTTCACTGCATCATATATATTTCACTGCATCATATTTTACAAATCAGATATATGCATGGATATAACCAATATTTCAGATTTATGGTTATTTAAAGTAATTATAATATTTTATATAAATATTTACGGAATCTATTGACAATAAACAACTTATATGTTTATACCCTTTTGTCTGCTCCGGGAAGGTGAAATGGTCAGCACCTGGGCGGGTAACCCGGAGATGGCCAGGGATATGGGGAACAATTCATGTAACGGAGGAAAAGAAAAGATGAAAACTATCAGACACACCCTGGTGTTCATATTCTTTATACTGGTGATTTCAAACGGGCTGGCCTCAGCAGATGAATCTGCAGCCACCGAGGTTTTTGATCTGGGCCAGGTCGTGGTGACAGACAAAGGAGATGAATCAGGGAAAATCACCACAACCAATACAATTTCAGTGGAAGATCTTAAAATACAGGGAGCCACCAATGTTGCCCAGGCGCTTGAATTCATCCCCGGCATAGACATTGAAAACGGAAAAAAAGGCCAGGCAGGCATGAAAGTAAGGGGATTCAACCAGAACGGGGTAAAGATACTGATAGACGGGGTTCCGGCCCATGAATCATATTTTGGCTCCCTGGATCTTGGACAGATATCAATTGATTCCATAGCACAGATTAAAATCATAAAAGGAGCGTCTTCAGTATTATACGGGCCCAACACTTTGGGCGGGGTAATCAATATCATAACAAAAAAAGGCGGCAAAAGGCCTTATACTGAAATAACCAGTTCATTCGGCGAAAACAGCACCCGCAACTTTATTGTAAATCACGGAGCAGGCATTGAAAAACTTAATTACTGGATAACAGCAAGCCACAGAACAACAAACGGATTTGACCTGTCAGACCGTTTTGATCCCGCCAATACAAGGACAGGTATCGGCACAGCCTTCAATGAAGATGGCGGGCTCAGGGATTTAAGCTATTTCACAAAAAATGCACTGAATTCAAAAATAGGGTATGAATATGACAAAAACTCAAAAATTTATCTGTCTTTCAATTATCAGCAGAATGAACAGGGCTGTCCCACTGAAGACAGCCGCTACTGGGAATTTTCCAAATGGAATCACTGGCATGTGAACCTGACAGGGCAACATGATTTCACAGATATTCTCACAATGAAAGCCAGGGTTTATTATGTTGATCATGAGGACACCCTGGAGGATATAAGCTGGGATGCAGCCCACACAACCGCAAAAAAATGGTTTGAGCAAAGCACATGGGATGATTATACCCTTGGCGGAGAAATCCAGGCATATCTTGATTTCGGAGACAAAAGCCTTGTCAAGCTCGGTGCAAGCTATATGAGGGACAATCATGTGCAGCAGGATTATTATGACGCTTCCACACGGCCTGTGGTCAAAGGCTGGGCTTCCGAAGGATTTCAGACACCAGAGGAATATGAAATTGACATTTATTCATATGGTATTGAGGACAGGATCAAAATATTTGACAGGCTCACACTCAATGCAGGTATCAGCCTGGATATCCATGACCCGGTAAAAGCTTACGGCGGAGTGCAAAGGGATACCACAAGAGTATGGAATCCCCAGGCAGGCGCTTCCTTTGACATCAGCCATGATTTCAGTGTTTATGCATCAGTTGCAAAAAAAACAAGGTTTCCGCAGATGGGCGAACTTTACAGTAACCTTGCAGGAGGCAACAAAAGCCTGAAACCGCAGAAAACCATTGCATGGGAACTGGGTATAAAAAAACGCTTCAGCAGCATGGTAAACATTTCCCTGGCAGGTTTTCTTGACAACATGGATGATAAAATCGTTCAGGAAAAAATCGGCGGAACAAAGCAGTATGTCAACAAAGGAGAAAGCCGTATCCAGGGTATTGAAGCTCAGATGGACATCACAACACCCTGGAACCTGGACATGGGAATGTCATACACATATCTCAGTTCACAGGACAGGGCAGACGCATCAAGCCCTTGGCTGGATTCAGAACATATCCCTGAACACAAGGCAGTATTCAAAGCCAGATACCTTTTTGATTTCGGGCTTACCACAGCATTTCAGGCAATATACACAGGAGAACAGTTTGAATATGACGGATCAGACAAAATCACAATTGGCGATTTCATTGTGTGCAATGCAAAACTGATACAGGCCATACCGATGTCACAAAAATTTACCACCAGAGTATTTCTGGAAATAAAAAACATGTTTGATGAAAATTATGAAGAAGGGCACGGCCCCACGCCCGGCAGAAGTTTTCTTCTGGGCCTTGCAGTAAATTTCTGAAAAAACAGTTCATAAAAACCATATGGCGGCAGATGCATGTTTTAAATATTGCCTGCCGCTTTCAGGAGCTTAGATGAAAAAACTTACCATTATTCTGGCAACAATTTCTGTTCTTACACTGGCAATACTGGTCTCATATGCATCGGCAGCCGAAACCACAAGGGTTGTCACTGATTTTGCAGGGCGCACAATTGCAATAACAGGGCCTGTCAGAAAAATTGTCACAACATTCAAACCCGCCACCCTGTGCGTGCTTTCGCTCGGCCTTGCACACAAGCTTGTTGGGGTTGATACTTCATCCAAAAGGGACAGGCTTGCAAAGGCCGTTTTTCCGGGTATCAGGGATATAAGCGGAATAGGAAGCAAGACAATGGGCATTAATTTCGAAGCCCTTGCCGCTCTGAAGCCGGATCTTGTCATTCTCTATGCCCAGAAGGACGGGCTGAAACTTGCGGCAAGGCTCAGGCTCCTGGATATACCCTCCATTATCATTCTTCCTGAAACCTTTGATACCATAAAATCATCACTTAACCTTATTATCCAGGCAGCAGGCGGCAGCGACAGAACCACAACCGTTGACAAATGCATGGACGCAATTATTACCCTTGTACGGGAACGGGTAAAAAACATCCCCGCAAAAGACAGAAAAACGGGATATTTTGCATCTGCACGTGGAGTGTTTTCAACTGCAACCGGCAATATGCTTCAGAATGAAATATTTACCATTGCCGGAATTCATAATGTATCTGAAAAACTCAGAGGATATTTTCAGGACATTTCCCCTGAACAGCTTGTAAAATGGAACCCTGACATAATTGTATTGTCAAGGCATATGAAAAAATCAGCTGCCCGCCCTCTTTACACCAGGGCACTTGCACAAATAAAGGCTGTTAGCAGCAGAAAAATATACCGGTGCCCGTCCAGGCTCGCTCCCTGGGATTTTCCTTCTCCTTTGTCAGTGCTTGCAAGCCTTTGGCTGGCAGAAAAGGCATATCCTGAACAATTCAAAGATATCAGCCTGAAAAAGCAGGTGAATCAATACTATAAAAGCCTGTTCGGAAAAACCATGGAACAGATGGGAGAAAATCTTGACGACACTGATATCTGACAGGCAGCCTGCATGAATTTCAAAAGGATAAAAAAACCTGTGCCCTGGCTGTGCCTTGCCCTTGCATGCCTTTTCATTGTATCCGTATCAATCGGCAGAGCCTGCGTTAATCCTTCTGACATATTCAGATTCATATATCATCTGTATACCGGGGACAGTGCCGGGCCCACGCCCGGAGAACTCGTATTCTGGTGGATCAGGGTGCCAAGATGTGTAATGGCAATTCTTGTCGGTTCATCACTTGCAGTATCAGGTGCAGTGTATCAGGCATTGTTCCGCAATCCCCTTGTTTCGCCCGATATCCTCGGCGTCTCAGCAGGATGCACATTCGGGGCGGCACTGGCTCTTGTCCTTCCCTTTGATTCATTTTCCCTGGTCAATATCATGTCCTTGAGTTTCGGTCTTATTGCAGTTACCATGAGCGTCGGCCTTGCAAGGGTCATTGCCGTGAAACCTGTCATCGTGCTTGTGCTTGCAGGCATGGTGGTGCTGTCTTTTTTCAATGCAATGCTCATGGTGCTAAAATACTTTTCAGACCCCTATGACGAGCTGCCCAGCATTATCTTCTGGGTAATGGGCAGCCTTTCCCGTGTAACGTGGGATAATGTACTTGTCATGGCTCCTTTCACCCTGTCAGGGCTTATTCTTTTCATGATAATAGGATTCAGGCTCAATATAATTTCGCTTGGAGATATTCAGGCAAAATCCCTTGGCTTAAACCCTGTTTTCTTCAGAAGGCTGCTTATCACCACAGGTTCATTCATGGTGGCAGGGTCGGTTGCCACCTGCGGGCAGATAGCATGGGTTGGCCTTATCATTCCTCACATGGCAAGGGCACTTGCAGGCCCTGAGCACGAAAAAATGATACCTGTCACAGCTCTTCTGGGGGCAGTCTTCCTTCTGGGCGCTGATTCTGCTGCAAGAACCATGTCAACTGCAGAAATTCCCGTGGGAATAATCACAGCCTTGACCGGTGCACCTGTCTTTGGATACCTCATGTTCAGAAACAGGGGGGCAGGATGGCTGTAAGCCTTGAATGCAGAGGGCTTTATTTCTCCTACCGACATCTGCCCGTGCTGAAGAACCTGTCATTGCGCGCCAGAGCAGGACGGTTTTGTGCGGTGCTGGGCAGAAACGGCTCTGGAAAAACCACATTGCTGCATTGCCTGAACCGCACCCTGACTGCAGATACAGGCACAATTCTGATTCACGGCAAAGATATCGGCTCAATGTCCCAGAACCGGATTGCAAGGAAGATCAGCCTTGTCCCCCAGGAACACATGGATATCTTTCCATACAGGGTGCTGGATGTGGTTGTCATGGGCAGGGCGCCTTTTTTAAAAATTTCACAGCAACCAGGGCCCTGGGATTATGAAATTGCGCAAAATTCCCTGAACTGCCTTAATGCAGGCAGTCTTGCCATGAAAAATTTCAACAGAATTTCAGGAGGTGAGCGCCAGATTGTGCTTCTTGCAAGGGCACTGACACAGGCAAGCCATATCATGCTTCTGGACGAACCCACCAATCATCTTGATTTCAATAACCAATATCACCTTCTGTCTTCCATAAGATCGTTGTGCCGTGTAAAAAATCTGTGCATCATTGCATCCATGCATGACCCAAACATGGCTGCCCTGTTTGCAGATGACGTCATAATGATCAGCAAAGGTTCAATAATGGCCTGCGGGCCTTCTGAAGAAGTAATGACAGAACGCAATATTTCAGATCTGTACGGTACATGCATAAACTCTGTTCAATTAACTGCCGGTAAAAAAATATTTTTCCCGGACAATATTTTCAGGAATACAGACCAATGATAGATAATCCTCCTTTAATCATTTTTTACACAATTGCCCTGACTGCTGCAGCCGGATTTGTATCCTGCATTTCAGGAACTGAAAAATATCCCATGACTTTTCTTGTTTCAAGAACCTTTGTCTGCCTTGCAGGAATCATATATACTATTTTTACTGCAAAAAGGCTGCCCCTGTTCGGCTCGTTTGAGGCAATGGTGCATATTATATTTGTCATGGGAGTTCTGACAATTATATTTTATAAAAATCATGGAAATCCAGCACACCTTCTGAGGGCAGATGCCTGCGCAGCACTGCTGATCACAGCGCTATTGCAGGGCAGGCCCATGGTTCTCAACGAGAACTATTATATGTATTCCAATATATGGGTTATCCTGTTTTTCAGCTTAAGACTTCTTGCGGCAGGTTTTTTCACCCACGGTGCAATTCTTTGCGCATGTTCCGTACATGGCGGCAACAAAGCTGATATCACATGGCATGATGCCAGAAATGCACTTCTTGCCGCAACCTGCATATATCTTGCAGGAGAATGGGCAGGCTCACTCTGGTGCCTGAACTGGTTCGGGGATTCATGGCAGTGGAGCCGGGGATTTTTCAGGGCTTCCATTCCTTTTCTGGCTGCCATGGCAGCATGCCATATATCAGGCCCGGCTGCCCGCACCAGGATATTGAAAGCCTGCATTGCATGCCTTCCAGGTATCTGTATTTTATGGATGATATTTTTTCATTAAAGGACATTGATATGATTAACCGACTGGGATCATTAAAACTTGGATTTTATTCCCTGGTTGCCCTGATTTTACTAATGGGAACAGGGGCTTTTATTTCCCCCCATTTCAAAAATGAATTCACCATGATGAACAACACTCATTTTACCGATGTTCTCATGCATGTTCTTGAAAATGCTCCCAGCCTCCGGGTATGGATTGTATTGCTTTTCATATGTGCGGGATTTGTTTTCATCAACTCCCTATGCTGCATTATCACGCGCCAGATTCCCATGATAAAACGACCGGAATTAAAGAACTGGTTTTTCTTCATTCTTCACTGCAGTTTTGTGCTGGTTCTGATATGCCACGGACTTATTCTTGTGGAAGGAAAAAAGCAAACCGGAATCATTCTGGACAGGGGCCAGCACGTTGATTTCGGGCGCTACAGAATAATTGTGCCTGATATTGAGTTTAAAGACAATATTGATATATTAAGAGTGCCAAAGGAAAAAAGGCACAAACTCATGACAGTCAAAAATATTCATATCAATGACAATTATGCTCAGATAATTATGTCAGAAAATTCATTGCAGGTGGCAGCCGGAAAAATAAAAATGCTGTCTGCCCTGAGATATAAAAATATCCAGGTCACATTGACGGATTTTATACCGGACACCAGAGGCAATAAAGTCAGAATAAAAATAAGCATAACAAAAACCAGGCTGACTGCCCTGTTTTTCACGGCATATGCACTTATGATCATCACACTTGCAGGATTTACAATTTTAACATGGAAAAGGACAGGATAAACAATGAAAAATTCAGAATCAGAACATTCATGTAACAGCTGCCATGAAATAAAAATAAATGCAGCACCGCCCAAAGGCAGGGAAAAACAATTGATACAGGATCTGATATCCTGCATGCCAAACTCCATGACAATTGTGGACAAAATAGTGCCCGGCCCCAAATTTATGGCTGTTATTGCAGGAGGACGCATGGGAATTTCAGCCACTCTGGGTGCTGTGCCTGATAAAAATGACCTTGCCTTATTTAAATCAGCGCCCGGCAAAACCCTGAAAACTGTTGCCGAATATGCATACATGCCGTCTCCGGGCGCAACTGCCCTGGGAATTGCAGCCATAAATGCGGGTTTCTCACCTGACCCTGCCAGGGTAGAGCCATGTGATTTCCCGGCAGATGACCTGATTGCGGAACTGGGAAAAGATAAAAATACAGGCCTGGTGGGTAATTTCCCCTTTGTAAACAGGCTTGCAGACCGTGTGGGCCGCCTGCACCTGTTTGAGCTCAGAGATGTGCCAGGGGCCGTGCCAAGGGATCAATGGGAAAAAACCCTTGGAGAACTTGATGTTCTGGCTCTTACAGCCACAACACTTTTAACACGGCAGGCCGCATGGTATCTTGACAGGGCAAATCAGGCACAAATCATAATCTTAGGCCCCACAACACCGGCAGCTCCTGTATTATTCCAATATGGGGCAGACTACCTTTGCGGCTCTGTGGTAACAGATATTGACAAGGTTGCAGAAGGCATAAAAACAGGGCTTCCATTCAGTCAGGTAAAAAGAAACGGAGGCATAATATTCACAAGGTGGCAGAAAAAGGATATTTCAGACATGCGAAATTAACATGTTTATATGATTTGGGCATCACCAGGCGCAACCCAGCCTGTTCTGTCTTTTGAAAACACTATTTTAAGATACCCATTTTGTCTTGCTGTAACAACCACCTTTGTTCCTGCATGCAGAACAAACAATTTTGTCGCCGTCTCAGCCGTGCCCGAGCGAACCGGGGCCTGCTCCTCCACAATCACGGCATTAACACAGGCCATATCCTTATAATATTGCGCGCAGGCAAGGGATAAGAAAAAAATAAACGCTCCCATAAGAGCCATGCCAGGCCCGGAAAAGACCCTGTGTTTTCTCACGGTCTGAATACCTGCCCATGAAAAAAACATAAAGGAGAAAAAAACCGCAGCATATTTTATCCATAACAAAGGTATCATGGATTCCCAGAAAAAAAGGATTTCAATAATATTCAAGGATTCACCCCTTTTATCCTTTACAAGGGAATCTGCATATTTCAGATTGTATCTGATATCAGGGTCGCCGGGATCAAGACGTTTTGCCCTCTCATACCATAAAATGGCATGGCCAAGGTCACCGGCCTTAAGAAATGCATTTCCGATATTATAAAACAGGGCAGCATTTTTAATGCCGGAGTCTGCTGCAGCCTTGAAATCATTGGCTGCCTGCCTGAAACTGCCGGCACGGTAATGATTTATTCCTGACTCAATCCTGGCTGCCGGAATGCCGGCCCAGGCAGGTTTAAGCCATGTTCCGGCAAGGACTGCACCACATGCAATTACAATACAGGCAAGTTTCATGGCCTGTTTTGCTGTTTTCAGAAGCCCGGCTGCCATGTTTCTGTCAATTTTCCTGCCTCCAAACCGCACAGCATCAATGGTTTCCAGCATCTGAACCACCTTTGCCACATCTTCCGGTTTAAAGCCTGCCTCTGTCAGGATTGTACACGCTTCCTGTGTTGTAATTGTTTTTCCCTTTTTGCCGGCCTTAGACAATACAAATGCCGCAATTGCTGAATAAAGGCACCCCAGAAACTCAGGGTCTTCAAAACCTTTTTTCCCGGCCTGTCTGAGATATGATTTTGCCTGTGCCGCCATGATTTTTTCCACAGGCATCTGGCCCCGGCCCGCAAGAATGAACAATTTAAGGGCAAGAAACAATAACCCGGGGCCTGCTGCCAGAGCCAGAAAAACAGAAAAACCCATCTGCCGGGAATTTTCCACAAGCTCAGGCCCCTGTTTTATATCAAGAATATCCCGGTGCACAACCGGAATTGTTTTTTTTACAATATTTTTGCCTGGGGAACCGGACATCGGAGGTACAAAAACCTGACGGATTTCGCCGGATGGAGTCACATCAAGGTATATGGGATCTGTGGATACTTGTGCGAACTTTGCCCTGTCCACATCAAAATATACAAGGGTAAAGGGGCCTATCCTGTAATGACCTGGTTTTACCGGGACAATGGCACGCCTGAACAACCTGTATCCTTCATACCCTGTTTCAGTCATACGGATATCTTCTTCAGGAGTATCATCATAGACCTTGAAATCATCAGTATCAGGCCCGTTTGCCGGAAGCCCTGCATCCATGATATTGCCGGACCCTGAAATTTTGATGGACAAAGTTGCTGACTCTCCTGCCCTGATACTGGTTTTGTCGATTTCTGCCTTTATGTCAAACCTGCCCACAAGCCCTGAGTATTTTATTTTTCCATTATAAGCTGGCAGGGCACAGACCTTGACAGTCACAGGATTTGACACCACACGCACAGGTTTTGACATACCGGAAGAAAAAAACGGATCATTGAAAAAGGAATCATTGAAAAATGAATCAAATCCCGGAGAATGCTGCCGGTTACTGACAACAATATTGGCAATCAGTACGGCAGGATCTATTGTAAACCGGCCGGCAGATTCGGGAATGATCATGTAATTTACCTGGGTTACTCCATAAATGATCCCGTTAATGGTCATTGAATAATTTTTTTGTTTTTTAAATTGTTTTACAATAAATCCCCTGAATTCAGGTGGTTTTTCAAATTCAAGCCCTGACAATTTTGCAGAGGAAAAAAATTTCAGTGTATAAACTGCAGGCTGGCCCGTAAAAAGGTCTGCCTGGGAAACATCAGCCCTGGCAAACACCTGTTTTCCCGTGCCTGAGCCGTCAGGCACAGCCTGTCTGGTTACATGGATTACAACGGGCTGTGTAAAAGCTGTTTCTCTGTCCCGTGTAACTTTTATGGAAGGAATCTCAAGATCTCCCGGTGAAAGCGGAAACAGCAGATAATTCAGGGAGTATTTTCTCCGGGACCTGCCGTTTATATAATTGTAGCTTGATGAACTTCCCCTTGGGATCACCTTGAAATCCTTTATCACGGAAATATCAGGTTCTGCTTTTCCGCCACTGATTTCTATGGTCAGAAATACAGAATCCTGAAGTGAAACCGATGTTCTGTCCACACGGGCTGAAACCTTGAAGCAGAATCCATTTCCCTGCATGGCACAGGTTATCAGAACCATTGAGATGAAAAAATATTTAATGTATTTCATTGGATTACCAGTCTTTTTCAACAAATTGTTTGGGCATGTGAGACATCATGGCACGCCCCGGCCTGTCCTCAAGCCGGTTGAGCTTGCTCTGCCGGGCCTGCATCGATCCGTATGCCCGTATTTTTTTCCTGTTTGCCGGAATACTGGCCCTGTCCTGCCTGGTCTGGCCCCCTGATTTCCTGTTTTCCGGCTTTTGCTTTTGCCCTGTATTATTCTTATGTTCAGGCCTGGCAGAATCCCCGCCATGTTTTTTCAGTTTCCTGTCAGGTTTGTTGTCAGCCCGGTTCTTCCTGTGATCTGAATTCACGGCAGGTTTCTTTGCGTTCTGTTTTTTTCTTTGTTTCACAAACTCAAGATTTTCCCTTGCCTGATTGTCATCGGGAAAATCCTTTAAAACAGATTCATACCCTCTGATGGCCTCATCAAAATTTCCAAGCCTGTATTGGGTATTTGCAAGATTAAACCTTGCATCATGGCTGAGCTTCCTGTCCTTTGACCTGGCAGCCTGGCTGAAATTTTCCATTGCCCTTTTGTATTCCCCGTTCATATAGGCTGCTGTTCCTATATCATAATACAGCTTTGCATTGTCAGGATCTTCAAGCTGGGCATCAATAAAATGCTTTTCAGCCTGTTCATAATTATGAGCCCTGAACTGCTCAATACCCTTTTTCACACTTGAAAACACATTACCTGCCCTGCATGGCAATGGACAACCAAGACACAATCCCAGAACAAGACAGGCAAAAAACATGGAACCCATGCCGGTTCCCGAATTTCTGCGCAGAAAAACAAAAGATTCAACTGCAAGCAGAATCACACCAGGAAAAAGAAACCACTGAAACCTGTTTTCCCATATCTTTTCCCTTCCTGACACAAGTTTCTTATGTTTCATGCCCTTTTGTATCCTGTCCTTATAAATGACATCAAGATCCATGTCACCTGCAACTGATCTGACATAAGCCCCGCCCGTGACAGAAGCAATTTGCTCAAGAGTTTTTTCGTCAACACGGGACATGATTATATTGCCGCTGCTGTCCTTTTTAAAACCTGAATTCTTATCCGGAATAGGAGCACCCTGTATGCTTCCCACCCCAATGCAGAAAATCCTTATGCCTTTTTCCGCCATCTTTTTTGCTTCAGCCACTGCATTGCCAGCTGTGGCTTCACCGTCTGTAATAATTATAATGGCCTTTTCAGTATCAGCATCCTTTTCAAATCCGCTGTAACAGGTTTTTATCGCATCTTCAAGATCGGTTCCGCCAACCGGCAGATAGCCTGGCTCCAGAACATTCAAAAATATGGTAAATGCCCCGTGATCAAGGGTCAGGGGACATTGAAGAACAGCTTTTCCCGAAAATGCCACAAGACCTGCCCTGTCTGACTTCATCATGTGCATCAGATCGATGATTTCCCTTTTTGCCCGTTCAAGCCTTGTGGGCTTGATATCCTGGGCAAGCATGCTTCCTGAGCAATCAAGGGCAATCATGATATCCACACCCCTGCTGGTGACTTTTTCCCACCTGTATCCAATCTGCGGGCCTGCCAGGGCAATAACAGCAAAACCTGTTCCCAAAAGCACAAGTATTGATTCTGTCCATCTTCTGCCTGCACTGAATTCAGGAGCAATACCGGGCAGCAGTTCTGATGCTGCAAAAGAGCGCATGATTTTCCTGCGTTTTGAAATACCCCGGGCCATGACCATGCCTGCGCCAATCACAACCCACAATAAATTTATAAAATAGGGATTTTCAAACTTCATTCTAGGGTATCCTCAACAGAACAGTATTGGAAAGCACAGTCCATGCAAGCAGAACACAAAGGCCTGCTGCAAGGGGAAAAGGATACAATTCCCTGTACTGCACCCATTTTTTTACCATGACCTTTGTTTTTTCAAGACGGTCTATCATTGAATATATCTTTTCTAAGGAGCCTGTATCACCAGCCCTGAAAAATGCTCCTGATGTCTGGTCAGCAATCTTTTTCAATGCATCAAGATCAACATCAACTTTTTTATATACATAATGTTTTCCAAAAATTCCGTTTACCAGAAACGGGGCAGTACCCTTTGTGCCGACACCTATTGTATAAATTTTTACCTTCCTGTCTGCGGCAATCTTTGCTGCCTCCTGCCACGACAGGCTGCCTGCATTGCTTTTCCCGTCAGTAAGAAGAATAATTATATTTGATTCAGCTTTAATATCCTCAAGCCTTTTAAGGCTGATTCCAATGGCATCTCCTATGGCTGTGTTCGGCCCTGCCGCTCCGATTTCAAGTCTGTCAAGAATAAAGGCAATGGCATTGTAGTCGCGGGTCAAAGGCACCTGGGTAAATGCATGGGTTCCAAAAACAACCATTCCGATTCTGTCTCCCTGCCTTTTCATGATAAATTTTTTCACCACAGCCTTGACCGCCTCAAGGCGGGTGACAATTCTGGAGTCTTTTTTAAAATCAAGGGCACGCATGGATTCTGAAAGATCAAGGGCCAGAATAATATTTATTCCATTTGCTGTAACATTGATTTTCCTGTCTCCCCATTGCGGCCTTGCAAGGGCGGTAATGAGCAGAACCAGGCCAAAAATCTTAAGCCCCGGCATAAATCCTGACAATTTTACCCTCAGGGTTTCATTCAGATTCTCAAACCCTGAAAAGGACGAAATCCTGATACCATGCCGATCTGAATGCCTGAATCCGGCAATGCATGCAGCAGCGGGCAAAATCAGAAGAACAAAAAACAAAGGGGAAGCAAACCTGAACATTATTGCTGTTCCTCCTGTCTGACAACTTGTGCCTCAATATCTGAAATTATTTCTCGCACACATACAAGATCTTCTTTTGCACGATTTTTTTCGGGAACCTTGCCTGCATATTTAAATGGATCAGCCGATTTTACAAACTCATTGATCCTTTTTCTTATGTCCATCCCAAGATCAAGTCTGCCGATGAATCTGACAAACTCTGCCGAAGTCATTTCAGGGGCATTTATTCCAAATGAGTCTCCAATATATTTCTTAAGCACCGCAGTGAGATTAAAATAAAAAAGCCTGATATTTCTGCCCAAATTCCGTTCAAGATCATCCAGGGCATTTAATGCAGCATCATACGGGGGTACAATTGCTGCAACTGCCTCAACTTCCTTTATGCTGCCGCGTTTTTCAAAATATTTTCTGATCAAAAAAAACACAGCAGCACAAACAAGAATGACCCCTGCCGCACCAAGGGCGTACCAGAGCACAGCCGGATCACTACCGGCCTGCACAGGCGGCCTTATTTCATGTATGTCCTTCATCTATGATGATCTTTTTTCTCTGTACCTGAAATATTCAAGCAGAACATCTGATACTGAATCCTGTGTTCCAAGTTCTATTATATCGCTTTTTGCCTTTGAAAAAGACTGCACAGCCATGTCATGACGCGATCTGATACAGGAATGGAACCTGTCACGGGTTTTTCTGTCAAATCCGTCAAGGGTAATTCTGCGGCCTGTTTCAAAATCAGTGAAATCCACCACAGCCCGGCCCGGAAACCGTGATTCATTTTTATCATGAATAAAAATCCCTATGATCTCATGCCTTCGCCGTACTGTTTTCAAAGTCTTAAGATAATTGTCATCCAGAAAATCAGACAACACAAATGCAATACAGCGCCTGCGGCTTATTTTTGCAAGGCAATCCAGGGCAGAACCGATACTTGTCCGGCTTCCACCAGGCGAAAAGGTGAAAATCTCCTTTATAACCCGCCATACATGGGCAGACCCTTTCTTGGGCGGGATATATTTTTCAACCCTGTCAGTAAAGAATATGACCCCAACCCTGTCATTGTTTCTGATTGCATTGAAGGCCAGCACAGATGCAGCCTCAGCAGCCTTTTCGAGTTTGGTTCCTGAAAATGTGCCAAATTTCAGGGAAAAACTCATATCAACAAGCAGCATTACAATGCCTTCCCTCTCTTCGCGGTAAACCTTTACAAATGGTTTGCCAAGCCTTGCAGATACTTTCCAGTCAAGGGTTTTGATATCATCTCCCGGGCAGTATTCCCTGACTTCCTCAAATTCAATTCCAGAACCCCTGAACACTGATCTGTACTGTCCTGCCATGACAGTATTGACCATACGGCTGGATTTGATATGAATGCGCCTGATTTTTTTTATTATATGGGCGGGAATCATGGGGAAAAGGCTCCTTATCAGGGCACTTCAACAGAATCAAAAACAGCCTGAACAATATCATCGCACGGGATATCCTCTGCTTCAGCTTCAAAGCTCAGTATCAACCTGTGTCTGAGGACATCAGGCCCCACAATCTTTATATCCTCAGGTGTTACATATGAACGGCCTGCAAACAGCGCATTTACCCTGGCGGCTTTGACAAGAAAAATCCCGGCCCTTGGAGAGGCGCCAAAATCAATAAACCCTGCAATATCCTTAATACCGTACTCTTCAGGATTCCGGGTGGCAGACACAAGATCCACAATATACTCCCTTAGTTTATCATCCACATAGATTCCATCTGCAAGTTTTCCCATTTCAGCAAGCTGATCGCACGTGACAACAGGGCCTGGATTTTCTGTGTTCATAGAGGTGTTTCTTTTAAGGATTTCAAGTTCCTGAGCCTTGTCAGGATAATCCACCAAAATTTTGAGCATAAACCTGTCCACCTGTGCTTCAGGAAGTGGATATGTGCCTTCCTGTTCAATGGGGTTCTGGGTCGCCAGCACAAGAAAAGGAGATGGCAGTTCATAGGTTTTGCCACCTATTGTGACCTGTTTTTCTTCCATGGCCTCAAGCAGGGCAGACTGGACCTTGGAAGGGGCACGGTTTATTTCATCAGCCAGAATAATATTATTGAACAGCGGGCCTTTGCGTGTGATGAAATCAGCGGTTTCAGGACGGTAGATTTCGGTTCCTGTAAGGTCTGCCGGCAAAAGGTCAGGTGTAAACTGAATCCGCCTGAATCCAGCCTGAACTGTAGCGGCAAGAGCCTTTACTGCGCTGGTTTTGGCAAGCCCCGGCACACCTTCTATAAGTACATGGCCGCCGGTCAGAAGCCCGGTTAAAAGACTGTTGACAAGCCTGTCCTGGCCGACAAGCCCCTTTGAAATTTCCTCTTTAATGCGCCCGATCAGAAGATGAGCATGGTCAATTGATTCTGCTGAATTTTCCATTGTTTTCCGAGCCTGTATGAATATGAAAATTATTACAAGGGCCAATCCCGATTTTGTTCTAAATATGCGAGTAAAAATTAAAATGTCAAGCCACTCCTTACCCATATTTTGCTTGACAAATACAGGCAGGATTTTATTCTGTGACGGAATGTTTAAATATATTTTCGGAGATAATATGCACTCAGACAAAAGTGTCAGAATCACAGGGATAGGAGCGGCACTGGTGGATATACTGGTCAATGAATCTGACCGGTTTCTTGCCGGGCTCGGCAAAGAAAAAGGCGGCATGACACTGGTGGAAGACAAGGATATTGCACAGATTCTTTCAAAAACACAAAACAGGCCTGTCATTGTGCCAGGAGGCGCTGCCTGCAATACCATAATGGGTGTTGGAAAACTTGGAGGCAAGGCTAGGTTCATAGGCATGCGCGGAGATGATGAATACGGCAGGATATTTGAAAACCAGCTTATGGAATGCAATACAGAACCTGTTCTTTCAGTTTCTGAATTGCCCACAGGCAGGGTTTTGTCCGTAATCACACCAGATGCACAGCGTTCCATGTTCACATTCCTTGGTGCATCAACCCAGCTTATGCCCGGATCAATCACAGCAGAAATGTTCGCCGATACAGCCATTGCCATGATTGAAGGCTATCTGCTGTTCAACCCTGAACTTATGGATGCTGCGCTCATGGCTGCCAAAAAGGCTGGATGCCTTGTAGCTCTTGATCTTGCAAGTTTTGAAGTTGTTAATTCATCAAAGGACAGGCTGGATGAAATAATAAAAAACCAGGTGGATATTTTGATCGCCAATGAAGATGAAGCCCTGGCCTATACCGGCCATAAAGACGAAGAACGGGCTGTCAGGGCATTGGCGCATAATGTCCTGACAGCGGTCCTGAAAATTGGCAGGCGCGGCAGTTATATAGCCCATAAAGGGGTTACAACGAAAATCGAACCTGTGACAGACAGGCCAGCCATTGACACGACAGGAGCAGGAGATCTCTGGGCAGCCGGGTTTCTCTTTGGCATTGCCCACGGACTTTCCATTGAACAAAGCGGAAAAATCGGATCAGCCTGCGGATATGAGGTCTGTCAGGTGATTGGAGCCCGGATTCCCCATAAAGGGTGGCAGAAAATTAAGAATATGATCAAAAAATTTGGTCTTGACTTGAATGACTAAGTCTTATATAGCATTCGCAGAATACGATATTATGAGCTGTCTGAAAACAGATCAGACTTAAAGGGAAGACGGTTAAAATCCGTCGCGGACACGCCGCTGTGACTCCCGGTGCAGTAAAAGCACAGCTTTTTTGATCGTTGCACACCACTGTTCTGCAAAGCAGAATGGGAAGGTTATCAAAAAAGGGGAGAAGCCAGAAGACCTGCTCATAGTTTATCATGCTGCGCAGCCCTCGTGGATAAGGGTATGGCATGAATTACGGTGGATAGAAAACGTTATCCCCGGATCATCATTGGTATGGTCCGGGGATTTTTTTTGGTCTAATCAAATCATAAATGAGGTTAATGATGAAAAAATTAAGTTATTGCGGTATTGTATTTGTATTGTCCTTTATGCTGGTTGCATCTTCATTTGCAATGGGTCATAAAAAAGATAAAAAAGCCATTGTGCTTGCAGGTTTTGGAACAACCTATCTGTCTGCTCTGGTTTCATTTACAGATATCATGCAGGAAACCCAGAAAGCATTTCCAGGCGTAAAGGTAAAAGTTGCCTTTACTTCAAACATCATAAGAAATATCTGGCATAAAAGACAGAATGACAAAAAATTCCTTGCCGAGCACAAGGATATTCCAAGGGATTTTCTTTTTGTGAAAGGCCCCCTTGCAACAATTGCTGATCTTCAGGATGAGGGATATAATATCATCATTGTGCAGCCCACCCATATCTATGATGGTGAGGAATATGCAGACCTTACCTCATATCTCAACGGCCTCAATGCCATTAAAACCGTAAAGAAAAAATACATGCCTTTTAAAAAACTTGTTCTTGGCAGGCCGGTATTAGGAGCCAAGGGCCCTGTTCATGATTATCATGAAGACATGGAAACAGCAGCCAAAGCAATGGCAGCTGATGTTGCTCTTGCAGCAAAAAACAAGGCAGCTCTTGTATATATGGGCCATGGCAATGAATTCCTTTCCACGGGCGCATACGTGGAATTTCAGCAGACAATGAGGGAAATGTATCCTGATACTCCCATTTTCATAGGCACAGTTGAAGGGTATCCATCCCTTGACAATGTTGTGGCAGGCCTTGTGCATACTGGAATCAAAAAAATTGTTCTCAAGCCATTCATGATAGTGGCAGGCGACCATGCAAACAATGATATGGCAGGCAAAGACAAAGATTCATGGAAAAATGTCATCAAAGCTAAGGGAATCAAGGTCATAACAGAAATCAAGGGCCTTGGTGAAAATCCTGAAATAGGCAAAATTCTGATTCAGCATATCAGGGACATTGCCAAAGACAACAAAATCAAAATCTGATGATTCACATCTTCAGGAATACCCGGCAGAGACCCTGCAAAAAGGTTTAATTTTCATATTGACATCCTGAACTTAACAGGATAATTAAACAATCGTTAAGTTCAGGCAGAAGTCTGAAAAATATAAAATTTTATTATAATTGAATAATTTAAACCACGAAGGTTTGCCGGTATCTACTGGTTCATGCTTTCGTGGTTTTTTTATTCTCAGAAATTTTTTTACTTGTAATCTGACAAAAAACTAAAGGAGAAGAAATGAAAAAACTGTTGTTAATCTGTGCTGCTGTTGTACTTATGGCAGGTTCCGCCTATGCTGCGTCTCAGTGGAATTTTTATGGGTCTGCGCGTGTAACCACATTTTATACAGATGTGCATAAATCAGGCCCGGATAGCGATACATTTGATATGGGGCTTCAATCTGAATCAAACATAGGCGCAAGTGTCCATGCAAGCGACATTGTCAGCGGCGGGTTTGAATACGGAGCAGACGGAGGAAATGCTGATCTGCGCCATCTCTATGGAATATGGAATTTTGGTGCAGGCTCTCTTCTGATAGGCCAGACAGACTGCCCGTTAAGACTTCCCGGTTCTGATCAGGCATATAATAACGATGCAGGACTTGGGGGATGGGGAGAAATGTCAAGCCCCCGCAGGGCCCAGATAAAACTCATCATGGGTGATTTCCGCATTGCCATGGTTGCACCCAATGCAAGCTACAACAACGGCACCACCAATGTTAGCACCAATACAGAAACCAGAATTCCTGCCATTGAGGCAAAATACAATTTTTCCAATGACAACTATTCAATCGGGCTCACTGCAGGATACAGCACTTTCAAAGTCGGAGCCACAACCCAGCAGTCCATTGATTCCTATGTAATCGGTATAGGCGCTGATTTTACAGCCGGCCCATTTGTTTTCGGCGGCGATGTATTTGGCGGGCGGAATGTGGGCAACCTCATAGATGCCGATGTAAACGGCGCAGATACAGGCGCAGGCCTTGCCCGGTACAATGGAACCCGTGTAACAGACAATGATGCCAGGGCATGGAAAGTGCATGTTACATATACATTCAACGACACTTTCAGCGCCCAGGCAGGATACGGATACATGCAGACAGAGCTCAAAGGCCAGAATGAAGACAAGGTACAGGTATATTATCTTCAGGTACCTGTCCAGCTTGCTCCGGGAGTATCCATAGTGCCTGAAATAGGTTGTATTGACTACTGGGAAAGTTCCCAGGACACCACCAACTATTTTGGTGCAAAATGGCAGATAGATTTCTAATGCCGGCATGATTGCAACACGCTAAAATCTCGGCTAATCTGAAAAAAAGGCCTGCTGTTAAAAAAACGGCAGGCCTTTTTTATGTATAATAATCCTGTGCCGGCAAAAACAAAATGCCAGCGCAGTCAAAGGTGGTATTACATCAGTTTTTGAACACGATCCTGAATACCTCTTTATATTTTTCTGCAAAATGGAAATCAATCCCTTCTTTTATATGATCAGGCAGCATCTTAAACTCCGGAATACACCCTTTGGGCAAAATAATTTCCCTGATATTGGAACGCCTGGCAGCAATGATTTTTTCCTTTATGCCGCCAACAGGCAGCACTTCTCCTGTCAGGGTTATTTCACCTGTCATGGCAAGGGGCCTTGAGACTGCCTTTCCAAGGGCAAGAGAAACTATTGCCGTTGTAATAGTAATTCCTGCACTTGGCCCATCCTTGGGAGTGGCTCCCTCCGGCACATGGATATGAATGAAAGCATTGTCAAAATACTCCCTGGGTATATTGAACAATGACAAATTGGCACGCACATGGCTGTAAGCAATGGCTGCAGATTCCTGCATAACGTCACCAAGTTTGCCTGTAAGTTTGAAACCCGGCGATTTTTCATGCACTTTTACAGCTTCAATGGGCAGGGTGGCTCCTCCAAGCTGCGTCCAGGCAAGCCCTGTTACAACTCCAACACCTGATAATGGTTTTTCATACTTGAAAACAGGAGGCCCAAGCAGATCTTCAAGGGATTTTATGGTAATCCTTACCTTTTTCTTCTTTTGTTTCAATATGGACACAATACTTTTTCTGATTATTTTGTTTAAAAGCTTTTCAAGGTTTCTGACTCCTGCCTCCCTTGCGTATCCTTCAATAAGATGCCTGATTGTTGGATCAGTTATGGTGATAATACCAGACTTAAGTTTATTGCGTTTTAAAAGCCTCGGCCACAGGTGTTTTCGTGCTATTTCCATTTTTTCTTCTGTGATGTAGCCGGACAGATTGATTTTGTCCATTCTGTCCAGAAGCGGCCTTGGAATGGTATCAAGCTGGTTTGCAGTACAGATGAAAAGCACCTTTGAAAGATCGATTCTCAAATCAAGATAATGATCCAGGAATTCATTGTTCTGCTCCGGGTCAAGCACTTCAAGCAGTGCAGAGGCAGGATCACCCTGATATGAAGCACCGACCTTGTCAACTTCATCAAGCATTATTACAGGATTTGCAACCCCTGTATCCTTGAGCGCCTGAACCATTTTACCGGGAAGCGCTCCAACATATGTACGCCTGTGGCCCTTGATTTCAGCTTCATCCCGCATTCCCCCAAGGCTGAACCTGTAAAATTTCCTGCCAAGTGCCTCTGCAATGGATTTGCCTATGGAAGTTTTGCCGACTCCGGGAGGCCCCACAAAAAGGATAATTGAGCCTGAAATATCTTTCTTGTACACCCCTGCCGCAAAAAACTCGATTATTCTCTCCTTTACATCGGAAAGGCCTGCATGATCCCTGTCAAGTATTTTTTCAGCCTTTTCTATGTCAATATTGTCCTCAGAATATATTCCCCACGGAAAAGAGGTAACCCAGTCAAGATAATTACGGGTTACTCCATATTCAGAAGAGCCTGTCTCAAGAACAGACAATTTTTCAATTTCCTCATTAAAGCGCTTGACAACATGTTCCGGAGGATCAAGTTCCGCAAATCTTTCCTTGAATTTCTCAACATCAGAAGTTTTATCATCTTTTTGCAGCCCCAGTTCCTTTTGTATTGCCTTGAGCTGTTCTTTCAGGAAAAACCTGCGCTTGTTCTCATCAACCTGAGTATTGATATCCTTTTGAATCTGGGACTGGAGTTTTGCTATTTCTATTTCTTTTTGCAAAAGCAGCATGACTTTTTTCATGCGTTCAATAACCGACTTGAGCTCCAGCACTTCCTGAAGATCATCGCCTGAAGCTGTGGTTATTCCGGCTGCAAAATCAGTGAGAAGGGATGGCTGATCAGGGCTGAACATACCAAGATACTGCTTCACTTCCTCAGAATACAGGGGATTAAGAGATAAAAGCTGTTTTATGGAATTGATAATGGCAATTCCATACGCCTTGAGCTTATCTTCATTTTCATCTGTTTTTTCAAAATATTCAACTTCAACCACAAACGGAGGTTTATCCGAAATAAAACGTTTGATGCGGAATCGCTCAAGGCCCTGGGCAATGAACTGAATATTACCCTGAATATCAACCATGTTCATCATTCTGACAACACAGCCTACTTCAGGAAAATCTTCCTTATATATGTTTTTGCCTTTTATTTCCTTTATATATGCAATTCCAAGAAGACCACGCGAATCTTCAGCTGCCTTTATAAGGGTCTCCTCCCATTTTTTCTTACTGACCATAAGCGGCTGTACCTGCGCCGGAAGATGGGGGCGGCCGGTGATGGGCACAAGATAGAGGATATCCGGTTTCATGGTCTGCTGAACAAGTTGTCTTTCTTCTCCTGGCTCATTTTCATCTTCAACTATTTCCGGTGTAATCGGCTTGCTGTCGTCGGTCATAAATTACCTCTTTAAAAATTTGATATTTTTTAATACGGCCTGATGCTGAATATAATCCTTATTATAATCTTTAATTGAATCCTGGCAACTTAAAAAACCGCAAACCATAATTATACTGACAACGAATTTTTCTCCTTTAAAACCCCATTTCATCATTTAATAAAATTTTTGCAAACCAGCAGTACATGCTTTTTCTTTCACCATACAGCAGGAGCAGCCTGGTGCATATTTGCAGTTCTTTTTTCCTTTACATATCCTGATAAATCTTCTTACAGTAAAAAAAACAGCAATTATCAGAATAAGCACCACTATGATTAAATCCATGATTCTCTCCATCTGCCTATAATAAAGGTAACACCACAAGGGCTGTCTGATAGAACAATACTGAAATGCCAAGGGCAAGCAAAGTATTGAATGCAACAGAAAATCCCGCCCATTTCCACGATCCTGATTCCTTTGCAATGCACACAACCGTCACAAAACACGGCGCATAAAATATGGTGAATAAAATCAGACTGAAAGCGGTTAAAGGGCTCCATTGTCTTGCCTTCTTAAGCCTGTCCGTAAGAGATTCTGTGTTTTCAGGGTCAATTTCTCCCAGAGAATATGCTGTACCAAGTGTAGATACCACAACCTCTTTTGCTGCAAATCCGCCCACAAGAGCAATATTGGTTCGCCAGTCAAAACCTGCCAGCCTTGTCACAGGTTCCAGGGCATGGCCAATACGGCCGGCAATTGAATTTTCCAGCCTGGCTTGTGCCAGCTGTGCAGTATTCATGGATAATGCAGCGCTTTTATCAAGGCCTGGGAAACTCATCATTGCCCAGAGAAGAATGGAAATTCCAAGAATAACAGTACCTGCTTTTTTCATATACTGCCAGGTTCTTTCATAAGTATGAATCAGAATTCCCCTGAAAGTCGGCATCCTGTATGGCGGCAATTCCATGACAAAAGGAGTTGACTCTCCTTTGATAATAGTGGAACGCAAAAATTTTGCCACAATCAGGGCTCCTGCCCATGAAATAAAGGTAATTGCAAACATGACAGCAGCCTGGTGATCGCTGAAAAAAGCTGCAACCAGAAGGGCGAATACAGGCAGCTTTGCCCCACAATTCATGAACGGAACCGTAAGAAGCGTGGCAAGCCTTTCCCTGGGAGATTTCAGGGTACGGCTTGCCATGACTCCGGGAACAGCACAGCCTCCGGCAATTCCACCCGATACAATAAACGGCATAACAGAACTGCCATGAAGGCCAAATGCCCTGAATACTCTGTCCAGCATAAAAGCAACCCTTGCAAGGTATCCTGAATCTTCCAGAAATGAGATTCCCGCAAACATGAACATTATAAGCGGTACAAAGCCCATCACCCCGCCAACCCCGTCAATAATTCCGGAGATCACAAGGGATTTCAAAAGCCCGTCAGGCATTACACCGGCTGCTGTAGCCGACAGCCACCCAAAAAAATTTTCCATCCATCCCACAGGCAGCTGACTGTACTCAAAAGTAAAATGGTAAAGCCCCATCATGACGGCTGCCATGATAACAGGGCCCGCAAACCTGTTGACAAGTATTTTATCAATTTTATCTGAAACCTGAAGCCTGTTTCTGTCATTATCATGAATAAGTACGCCCTGCTTCAGTACAGAGTGAATATATCCATACCTCTGATCCGCAATAATGCCTTCCGGGTGTACCCCAAGGGTTGCTTCAAGGTGGTCAGCGGTTTTTTGCACTATTTCACATAATTGTGCTGAAATTTCAGGATCATGCTCCCTGCCCTGTTCAATTATTCTTGCATCGTTTTCAAGATATTTAAGGGCAACCCATCCGGGATGGCAGGCCCACGGCATAAAGGAAGCAGACCTTATTATTTTCTCAAGTTTCTCAAGGGCTGCATCAATATCATTGCCATACGATATCTTCAAAGGGCGCTGTTTTTTTCCTGCATTGGAAACAATAACATCAATCAGCTGCCTTTTGCCTTTGCCGCTGCGTGCAACAAGGGGGACCACCGGTACATTCAAAAGTGCTGATAATTTTTTTATATCTGTTTTTATTCCTCTTTTATCTGCCACATCCATCATATTCAACGCAATAACAACAGGAATTCCCATTTCCATGAACTGAACACCAAGATAAAGGTTGCGTTCAAGATTGGCAGCATCAACTATATCAACGACCATGGCAGGGTTTTCATTAATGAGAAAATCCCTTGCCACAATTTCTTCCAGAGAATATGCAGTCAAGGAATATGTCCCTGGAAGATCAACTATATGAAGTTTATTACTGCCGACAATACAGATTCCTTCTTTTTTTTCAACAGTCACGCCGGGATAATTGCCCACATGCTGCCTTGCTCCTGTCAAAAGATTAAAAAGGGTTGTTTTTCCTGAATTGGGATTTCCCGCCAAAGCAATTGCCATATTCATTGTATCAAACCTCCACCTCAATATATTCTGCTTCATTATTGCGAAGCATTAAAGTAAAGCCCATCAACCTAAGAGAAACAGGGTCTTTCAGAGGCGCCCTGCCCTGTATTCTGATCTGTTTTCCAGGAACAAGCCCCATATCCCTGATCCGCCTGCCAAGCTCTCCTTTTGCCTTTACACTGGCTATCCTGCCGGTCTGATTGACCCTCATCTGCCTTAAATGAATTTTTCCCATGACATCTCCTCGTTAAGTTAGATCAAAAACTGTTATTTAGTTCAGATAAAGTTCTATATACCTAACTTTTATTCTGGTCAACAATTTTTTATGGCCTGTATTAAATAAATATTTGACTTAGTAAATATTTCAGGGTAAACGTGCTGTATTCATTAAAAAGGATGATATGTCATGGATAATAAAAAGAATCTGTTGTCTGAAAGCCTTGAAGATTATCTTGAGGCTATCCTTGCCCTGCAGACTGAAAAAACCGTAGCCCGCTCCAGAGATATAGCCCAGCGACTGGATGTCAAAAGAGGCTCTGTCACTGGCATGCTCAAAAAACTGGCTGAAAATCGTCTTATAAATTATGAGCCATACGGGTATGTGACATTAACCCCTGAAGGCAGAAAAATCGCCCTTGACATTGAACGCCGGCACCTTTTTTTAAAAGATTTTTTCCACAGGATACTTGAAGTGGATGAAAAGACAGCTGACAGGGCAGCATGCCGCATGGAACATGCAATGGACAAACAGACTTTCCGCAAATTCAGAAATTTTGTCAGAAAAATAGACACCTGTCCCCATCGTGATATTGAAGGCAAAAAAATCCTTTAGACTGTCCGGCAGAAATTCTGCCCGCATATGCCCCATCAATTTTTTTATTCTGCTGCCGATAATCAGCGAAATAATTCTTGACAAATTCTGTGAATGGTTTAACCATTGTAAATAAAATATTATATAATATA
>CAYUOB010000034.1:10045-25487 GCA_964446145.1 uncultured Desulfobacula sp. | reverse complement strand
CTTTGAGGCGGAATAATTCACCTGCCCGGAATTTCCCGTCTGCCCTGCTGCTGAAGCCATATTGACTATTCTGCCGAACCTGTTTTTTATCATGTGTTTTACAACGGGTTTTGTTATATTGTAAAAACCTGTCAGATTGGTATCCATTACCCCTTGCCATGCCTGCTGCCCCATCATGGCCATCAGGCTGTCATTTCTTTTACCGGCGTTGTTTATAAGGATATCAATGCATCTTTTTTCTTTGACAATCATTTTAACAGCTTTTTTGCAGGCATCCTGGTCTGTTACATCAAAAGGCGCAAGTTTTGCCTGCCCCTTTTTTTCAATTATCTGTTCAAGGGTTTTTTCAGCATTTTTTGTGTCTGAAAGATAATTGATATATACAAAAATCCCTCTGCCTGCAAGGGCAAGGGCAACAGCCCTGCCTATTCCGTTTGCCGCACCTGTGACCAGGGCAACCCGCTGCCGGCTGTCATTCATATAAGCCTCCTGAAATCAAAAAAATTGCATATCAGATATTAAATAATCTGGTACGCAAAATGCATTAACATTTAGAAGAATTGATTTCAACCCGTAAAAGCGTTTTTTATTGCGCTTTACAATATAAAGGTCAGGTGGTATTCTGATACAATCATCAGATGATCTGATTGAACGGCATCATCAGGAGTTTTATATGAAGCATATAGAAATTCGGTTTGGCGATAATCTGGAAACAGGGCCTTCTGAGGAGAAATCTTTTGAAGAGATGTTTCAGTCCATTAACCCAATGTTCTGCCTTTCAAGACGTATCTGGAAACCCCAGATGGATATATTTGAAACAAGGCGCGAAATTGTAATTCAGGCTGAAATAGCAGGAGTAAGAAAAGAAGACATTGTTATTGAAATCAGCAACAAGGCCGTAAGAATTTCAGGGAGCAGACAGGTTCGTCATCCGGACAGAACCGCCACATACAGGCTTGCTGAAATTCAGTTCGGGCAGTTTGAAAGGGTGTTGTATCTGCCAAGCGACATTGATATTGAAAATGTGTCTGCCCAGTTTTCCAACGGATTTCTTGAGCTTGTTCTGGGAAAATTGTTCAGAAAAGACCTGCAACATGGACACAATATTTCCATGGATTTCATTTAAGCCACAGATTCCATTCCATAAGGAACCAGACGATAATGGATGATACCAAGAATTCTTCACCCAAGGCCGGGCCGGACCGGATCAGTTCTGATAATATTCCTAAGATTATTCCCATACTTCCCATCGTGGATACCAATCTTTTTCCCAAAATGGTTCTGCCCCTTGTATTGATCCAGAATGAAGCCGTGGAACTGATTGATGAGGCCATGGCAGGGGACAGAATGCTTGGCCTGCTTTTATCCAGGCGTTCAGATGTTGATTCCCGGCATACTTCAGATGACCTTTACAGGATCGGTACAGTCGCCACCATATTGAAAATGTCCAAGATGGAGGATGACAAGGCACAGCTTCTTATTCAGGGCCTTAACAGATTCAGGGTCAGGGAGTTTGTTCAGGATAAGAAATACATGCAGGCAAAAATTGCTGTAATGGAAAGTTTTAATGCCGGCGCCACCAAGGAAAACAGGGCCTTAATGGCCAATATTATCGAACAATATGAAAAAATTGTGGATCTTTCTCCCGGCCTTCCCTCTGAAATAGGGCAGATGGTAAAATCTCTTCAGGATCCGGGTGTTCTTGCTGATATGGTTGCCTCCACCATAAATGCTCCTGTTACTGAAAAACAAAAGGTCATAGAACTTCTGGATGTCAATAAACGTCTTAAAAAAGTGACCAGGCTGGTTAATGACCAGCTTGAAATCCTTGAAATGGGTTCAAAGATCCAGAATCAGGTCAAGGAGGATATGGACAAGCGCCAGCGGGAATATTATCTCCGCCAGCAGCTCAAGGCCATAAAGGAAGAACTTGGGGAAACCGGAGATGAAAGCCTTGAAATCAGGGAATACAGAGCTAAAATTAAAGGCAGGGGTCTTCCTGAGGAAGCTGCAAAGGAAGCGGAAAGGGAATTGCAGCGTCTTTCCAGAATGCATCCATCCTCATCTGAATATATCGTGGCATCAACATATCTTGACTGGCTGACCAGCCTTCCCTGGAATGAAGTGTCTGAAGACAGCCTTGACATAAAAAAAGCGCGCAGAGTGCTGGATTCAGATCATTATGGCCTGGAAAAGCCAAAGAAAAGAATTATTGAATATCTGGCTGTCCGGAAATTGAAAAAAGATTCAAAAGGCCCTGTTCTGTGTTTTGTCGGCCCTCCGGGGACAGGGAAAACATCTCTTGGCAGATCCATTGCAAAAGCTCTTGGAAGGCAGTTTGTGCGAATTGCCCTTGGCGGAGTCCGGGATGAAGCTGAAATAAGGGGGCACAGAAGAACCTATGTTGGAGCCCTTCCCGGCAGGATTATCCAGAAACTGAGAAAAGCAGGCACAAAAAACCCGGTGTTCATGCTGGATGAAATAGACAAGGTAAATTCATCATACCAGGGAGATCCTTCTTCCGCACTTCTGGAGGTCCTTGACCCTGAACAGAATTTTTCATTCTCAGATCATTACCTTGATGTTTGTTTTGACCTGTCCGATGTGATGTTTCTGACAACAGCCAATGTACTGCACACAATTCCGGCTCCTCTGCGTGACAGGATGGAAATTCTGGAGCTAAACGGGTATACAGAGGAAGAAAAATTGAAAATTGCCACCAGGTACCTGGTTCCAAGACAAAGGGAGGCAAATGGTCTTAATTCTTCCCAGATAAAACTTACAACAGGTGCCCTTAAAAAGATTATTTCAGGATATACCAGGGAATCGGGCCTGAGAAATCTTGAACGCCATATTGGTTCTGTATGCCGCGCAGTGGCAAGCAGGATAGCCCAGGAGGATGCCACAAGCCTGGTGGTGGGACAAAAAGATCTCCATGAATATCTTGGCCCTGCCCCGAATATGCCTGATATGGCCCTCAGAATAGAAAATCCAGGGGTGGTTGTGGGGCTTGCCTGGACTCCGTATGGAGGGGAAATACTTTTTATCGAGGCTGTTGCCATGAAAGGGGGCAAGGGCCTTACCCTTACGGGCCAGCTTGGCGATGTGATGAAGGAATCTGCAACCACAGCATTGAGTTTTATACGTGCCAATGCAAAAAGATTAAAAGTTGATGATGAATTTTTTGATCACCATGATCTGCATATTCATGTACCTGAGGGATCCATCCCCAAGGACGGGCCTTCTGCCGGAGTGGCCATGCTCACCAGCCTTGTTTCCCTGATGAGGAAAAAACGCGTAAAAAGGCGTCTGGCCATGAGCGGTGAAATTACCCTCAGAGGAGAGGTTCTGCCTGTGGGAGGAATCAAGGAAAAGGTTATAGCGGCGCACAGGGCCGGAATACGTACCATTATTCTGCCTTCATGGAATAAAAAGGATATGGAGGATGTGCCTGACCATATAAAAAATTCCATACAATTTTATTTTATTGATAAAATGGAGAAAGTGCTGGAACTGGCACTTGATTGACAATAATTTTATTGAAATTAGGATGTTGCGGAGTATTTTTGTGAGATTCAGCTTCGGTATTCAGATTTTTGCTGTATTGGCCCTGTGCTGTTTTGGATGTTCAACCGCCCTTGACAGAACATATAATAAAAGGCATATTCCGCCCCCACAACCGCGTCCCGGGCACCGGGTTTCCACAAAAGTCAAAACACCTGCCACCCAGAAGCCTTACAGGATAAAAGGAGTTCAATACAAGCCCCTTGCCAGTGCCAGAGGATTTGTTCAAACCGGCATTGCTTCCTGGTATGGCCGGAAATTTCACAACAGAAAAACTGCAAATGGTGAAACCTATAATATGTATGCAATGACAGCAGCCCATAAAACCCTGCCCCTTGGAACCTGGGTCAGGGTGCAGAACCTTGAAAACAACCGGCAGATTGTTGTGAGGATAAATGACAGAGGGCCTTTTGTGTACGGAAGGATCATTGATCTGTCATATGCAGGTGCAAAAAAGATAGGTATTGTGGGAAAAGGCACGGCAAAAGTAAGGATTACAGCCCTTGGCAGGGCCACGTCTTTTTCAGCAAAAACCAAGGCTCCTGTGAGTTTCAGGCCTGTTGACTATTGGAAGGGTAATTTTACAGTGCAGGTCGGTGCATTTCAGATAAAGAAAAATGCCTTGAAATACAGGCATAGGCTGTCAAAAACATATAAGAATGTCCATATTGTTTCTTTCAGGGACGGGCGTGGTGTTTTTTACAGGGTCAGGATAGGCAGGTTCACCAGTTTAAAGGATGCCATGAGATTCAGGGAAAAGCTCATGGCCTGCGGTTTTGACAATGCCTTTACCATTGCCCGCTGAGGAAAATGAAACCTGTGCAGTTTACCATATTTCTTGATCGCGACGGAGTCATAAACAAGGACAGTTCTGAATACATCAAGAACCCTTCTGAGTTTGAATTTATTGATAAAAGCCCTGAAGCTGTGGCTCTTTTATGCAGGGCAGGATTTCAGGTGATTGTCATCACCAACCAGTCCATGATTGGCAGAAAAATGGCTGAGTTAAGAGATCTTGAGGCAATTTTTTCTAAAATGAAAAAGGGCATATGCAGGGCAGGCGGCATCATAACAGATATTTTTTATTGCCCCCATGTTCCACAGGATAATTGTGCATGCCGCAAACCTGCACCCGGTCTGATTTCTGCCGCACAACAAAAATATGATATAAATCTTGAATTTTCCTGTATGGTGGGCGACAGTGCAAAGGATATTGAATGCGCAATAAATGCAGGATGCGCAAAAACTGTGCTCGTGCAGACAGGTAACGGCCATGCAGCTGCTGCGGCTCTTGGCGAAAAGGGAATTGTGCCGGATTTTACAGCCCCTGATCTGTATGCAGCTGCATTGTGGATTGTCGAAAATATCAGGTAAAAACTGAATGATCACCATAAAAGGCACCCTGGAAAGATTTACCTATCAGAATCCCCAGAATTATTACACAATAGCAAAATTGTGTGTTTCTGAAACAAATGAACCTGTGACGCTTGTGGGTTTTCTTGCTGGAGTGGCAGAAGGCGAAAGCCTTGAGGTATCAGGTAAATGGGTCTGTCATCCAAAATATGGAGATCAGTTCAGGGTGGAATCATGTCAGGTTCTTCTGCCGGCAGGGGTTTCAGGCATCAGAAAATATCTGGGTTCAGGCATGATCCAGGGCATAGGCAGATCCCTGGCAGATAAAATCGTGGATCATTTCAGGGAACAGACTTTGGAAATCATTGAGAATGAGCCTGAAAGGCTGTGTGAGGTTCGCGGAATAGGTGCGGCAAAACAGGCCGTGATTGAAAAGGCCTGGAACACTCACCATGCAGTAAGAAGGGTCATGCAGTTTCTAAGGGACAATGATGTCAGCGTATTCCATGCTGCAGCCATTCTCAGGGCATATGGAAACCGTGCCATGGAGGTTCTTGAACATGAACCATATAAAATGACAAGGGATATTCCTGGCCTGGGCTTTGATATAGCTGATATGATTGCCATGAAAACAGGGATATCAAAAAAGGATATAAACAGGCTCAAGGCATGTGTAATCCATGTTTTGAATCTGCTTGAACATGAGGGCCATGTATATGGAATAAAACATGGGGTGATTGAATCTTGTTCAAAAATTTCAGGAGTTGGCCCGGATGAATTTGAGCCTGTAATTGAAACGCTTGAATTGTCAGGAGAAATAAAAACTCTGAAACATGAAGATGAATGCAGGGTTTATTCTGCATTGCTTTATCAGGCAGAATCCGGCATTGCCTCCAGGATAAAAGCAATGCTGTCATTTCCATGCCGTCCATGTTCTGTTACAAGGGAATTAATTCTTGAAAAAATATTGACAAGCCTGGCCATTAAATTGTCCGAAGAACAGCTTGATGTTGTCACCCATGTAATGCAGGAAAAAGTTGTTGTGATAACAGGAGGGCCGGGCACAGGCAAAACAACTCTTATCAGGGCTTTGTGCGAGGTTTTCAGGCTTGAAAATCTGAAAACCATGCTTGGCGCACCCACAGGAAGGGCAGCAAGGCGCCTTTCCCAGGTTACCGGAGGAAAAGCCTTTACCCTGCACAGGATTCTGGGCTTTGATCATGAAAACAATAGGTTTGAAAAGAATTTTTCAGATCCCCTTGATACAGATGTCTTTGTTCTTGACGAGGCTTCAATGGTGGATACTGTTCTCATGTACAGGCTTCTGGAGGCTCTGCCTGCAAATGCTGGCCTTATCATAGTTGGAGATACTTTTCAGCTTCCATCTGTGGGGCCTGGAAATGTTCTGGCTGATATTATTGAATCAGGGCAGGTAAAGGTGTTCTCTCTTACAAAAATATTCAGGCAGGCACGGAAAAGCCCCATTGTCATGCATGCTCACAGGATAAGAAAAGGGCAGATGCCGGAACTTAAAAATCCTGCACCCGGGCCTGGATCTGAATTTTATTTTATTGAAAATTTTTCCGGTGAAAAGGTTGCAGACACCATTGTTGAATTGTGTGCTGCAAGAATTCCGGATGCTTTTCCTGATCTTGGGGACATTCAGGTGTTGACTCCAATGCATAAGGGCCAGGCTGGTACAATAAATTTGAACCGGCAGCTTCAGAAGGCGCTCAATCCCCGGAAAAGCGGAGTCTCTGCCGGAGGCATGACATTCATGCCCGGCGACAAGGTAATGCATCTTAAAAACAATTATGAAAAAGATGTGTTCAACGGAGATATTGGTGTGGTCTCCGAGATCAGCAAATCAGGCGGCCAGGTGTTTGTGAACTATGATGACAGAATCGTGGAATATGGGTTTTCAGACCTGGAGGAACTTACGCTTGCCTATGCCATATCCGTGCATAAATCCCAGGGAAGTGAATATTCAGGAGTTATTCTTGCCCTGACCATGGCGCATTTTCCCCTGCTCCAGCGCAATCTTTTATATACTGCCATGACAAGGGGTAAAAAACTTGTCATCATTGTGGGGTCTTCAAAGGCATTTAAAACTGCACTGGACAACAATAAAACTTTTCTGCGCCTTTCAGGGCTGAAGCATATGCTGAAAACCTGAACACAGGTTTATACCTGTATTTTTTATTTCTTGACTATCAGATACAATCTTGATACTGAAATTTTAGTCAGTCGTCCGGCTGACTAAGGCCGATACTTGCATCTTTAACCTGTAACAGGATGAAATAATGGAAGAATTAATTGAGATCAGGCCGGGCAAAAGATATTTTCACAGGGCTTATACAGGCATCATGCTCTGGTTTCTGGGACGTGCTGTCCAGGCTGCTGCCCGGGTTGACAGGGAAGTTGCCGGTGAATTTTCAAAAATGCCTGATAAGTATACCTTTTCCCTTGGCGCCTTTCCATGCGGGCCTTATATGGTGGTGGGAAAAGACGAAAAAGGAAGGCCGGAATATTTGGGCGGCGATATTGAAAAACATCAGGTTCATCTTCGGATATGCCTTAAAAGCATTGGCTGCCTTTTTGCGCTGTTGAGCTTTCAGGAGAGCACTCCCACTGCAAATGCAAGGGACAGAATATATGTTACAGGCGATGTGCCCCATGCATGTGCTGTGGTAAGAATTCTGGATATTGTGCAGGTTTATCTGCTTCCTCCATTCATGGCGAAACTTGCAGTTAAACGGTATCCTGACTGGAGTTTGAAGCGTCATACCATTGACCGGTGCAGAATTTTGTTCAGAACCATTCTGGGATATTAAACATGAGGAGAACCGGGAAAATGAATAATTTTTCTTTTGTATGCCGTACAAGAACAGGATTCGGGGTTCTGGCCCTGGATCATCTTCCCTTTGAGCTTGCTGCCATGGGGGTGAAAAAGGCCCTGGTGATCCATGATTTTCCGGATGACAATGGAAAACTGCCCCCTGCCTTTATAAATGCTTTTAAGGATTCTGAAATAATTCTTGGGTTATGCAGGCCATTGAATGAAGATAATGATGAGCTTAAGATTGTCAGGTCAATATATGATGTTTATATCCGGAACGGGTTTGATGCCCTCATAGCTTTTGGCAGGGCCTGGGTTGCGAATATTGCAAAGCTTGTCAATGCAGCCGTAAGCCTGGGGCCTGATATATTGATAAATGCAGGTCAGATTAAAAAACCTCTTAAACCTCTGGTATATGTTGCCACTGGTGTTGACACTGCAGGCGCTGTGAATGATCATGCCTTTTTCAGAGGCAGGCGCCTTGAGTCTTCTTTTCTTGTGCCTGATCTTGCCGTGGCAGATCCCGCAGTTCTGATTTCAGATACGGATGCAGACATGAGTGAAAGCGCTTTTTTCTGTTTTGCGGCAGGGTGCGAGATTTATGCAATTTCCCGGAATCCTATGGCCCGGGCATATGCATCGGCAGTTATCCAGATATGTGTTCAGGCATTTGACCTGCTGCTTGTCATGCAGGATAAAGGCAGCCTGGCCCGGAAAAGAAACAGGATTTTCAGCAGAAAGGACTGTATTAATGCAGATCTGGTACAGGCAGGCATCATGACAGGATGTATCATGTCATGCAATATTGTTTCTGCGGCAGATATAATCGGCAGGGCTGTTTCAGAGTCCTGCCGGATATCACAGGCCAGGGCAATGATGATATTGCTGCCCGCGGTTCTGGAATATGCAGGCCTGAATAATTGTTCTTCCCTGCTTTTGCCCCTTAAAGGGCCGGAAAAATATTCCTGCGTGCCAAAGGCCCTGAGAGCAGGAGCTGCAATACATTTTATCCGTTCAATTGTCTGGGAAATGCATCTCAGATCCAGGGGAGAATTTCCTGTGACACTTGAAGAAGCGGGGCTGGATAATGAAATGATCCCGAAACTCGGAGAGGAAATCATGGATTCTGACAATTTCCGGCTTGACCCTGAACTTGTGAAAACCGTGCTGGCGTGCACCCTTGATGGCAGGCCCGTCCAAAGGCCCTGAGGCTTATAAGGAGGATTTATGTATATTCCTGATTATTACGAATTCTGCTGCCGTGTCAAAATTGTGGCCGGCGATAATGCCCTTGACAGGGTTGGGCCCCTGCTTGGCAGCATGGATGTGTGTTCTCCCATGATACTTACGGATAAAGGAGTGATGGAGGCAGGGCTGATCGACAAAGTGACCAGGGCTCTTGGCAAAGATATCTGTGTTGCTGCAATTGAAGATGAAGTGCCTTTGGATTCTGATATTGATGTGGTAAATCGTCTTGCCCGGGCATATCGTGCCGGAAAATGCGATTCAATTATTGCGGTGGGAGGGGGGTCTGTGATGGATACAGCCAAGGGGATCAACATCCTTGTGTCGGAAAATGCATCAGACCTCATGCAGTTTACAGGTGCAGGGGCTTTAAAACGCCCTTTAAAACCCCTTGTTGCCATTCCGACAACAGCGGGAACAGGGTCAGAAGTAACTCTTGTGGCTGTTATAGCAGACCATGCAAAGAATCGTAAAATGCTTTTTACATCATATTTTCTTCAGCCTGATATTGCGATAATTGATCCTGAGATGACCCTGACCCTGCCTGCACATATAACTGCTGCAACTGCCATGGATGCCATGTCCCATGCAGTCGAGGCCGCCACAATGCTTTCAAGGAATCCATTGAGCCGCACCCATGCTGTGCAGGCCATTCAGCTCATTGCGGAAAATCTTATCAGGGTTATCAGAAATCCCTGCGACAGAGAAGGCAGACTCGCCCTTGCAACAGGTGCAACGCTTGCAGGAATAGCGTTCTCCAATTCCATGGTGGGCATGGTTCATGCGCTTGGGCATTCAGCAGGCTCTGTCTGCCATGTTCCTCACGGAACCTGCATGTCAATACTTCTGCCCTATGGCCTTGAATATAATTATCATAAAATCAAGGGCCATATGGGGGATCTGCTTTTTTATCTTGCAGGGCCTGAAAAATTCATATCAACTGAAGAATCGCAGCGTCCCGCAGAGGTGATTGAATGGATCAGGCAGTTCAACCGGGAGCTGAGAGCCCTCACTCAGGGGCGTCATGCCACCTGTTTCAGGCAGGTTAAAGATCATGAAGGCAACCTGGCTGTGCCGCAGACAAGGCTGGCTGAAATTGCTGAAACCGCACTGGGTGACGGAGCCATATTCTATAACCCGGAAGATCTGGATTATGGGGATTTCCTCATGGTGGCCCAGGCTGCCTGGGAAGGGATTCCCCTTGACATGGATAAAATCAGAAAAGGATAAGGAGGGCTGTGATGCCGCTGAAAGCAGTTATGGGAAAAATCATGATGGTTGATCTTTCTTCTGGAAAGATAGAAATTGAAACTGTCCCTGACCGTGTGTATGAAGCTTTTCTGTCCGGGATGGGTCTTGCTGCCCATATTCTTTTTCACAGGATTCCTGAAAATGCTGATCCCCTTGGGCCTGACAATATTCTGGGTTTTGTGTCAGGTTTTTTGACCGGCACAGGCTCTTTGTTTTCAGGACGGTGGATGGCTGTTGCAAAGTCTCCTCTTACAGGCGGATGGGGAGAAGCCAACTGCGGGGGAAGTTTTTCACCTGCCATCAAGCGCTGCGGTGTGGATGCAATTTTTTTCAGGGGAATAAGCAAAAAACCAGTATATCTTTATGTTGATGACACAACAGCAGAATTAAGAGATGCTTGTGAACTTGTCGGCATGGATACGGTTGAAACTCATAATTTTCTTTTTAAAAAAATAAATAATGGAAAACTGAAAATTGCCTGTATAGGTCAGGCAGGGGAAAACCTGTCCCTTATATCGGGAATTGCAACGGATAAGGGGCGTATGGCAGCACGATCCGGGCTTGGGGCTGTTATGGGGGCAAAAAATCTCAAGGCACTGGCCCTTGCAGGCACAAGGCGGATTATTGTGCATGACAGGCAACAGATGAAACACCTGAGCCGGATTTGCAATAAATGGATTCAGTTTCAGCCTCCGTTTGTGCCTGGATGGCTTACCGCTCCCATAGGGGCATTGATGCGCATACTGCCCTTTGCCCTTACCCAGGACGGGCTTTTATACAAGGTTCTGCTGCGCAAATGGGGTACGGTTTCCATGAACCAGGTTTCAGTTGAAATGGGAGATTCTCCAATCAGAAACTGGAAAGGCACAAGTGCGGACTGGGGGTTTTTCAAATCGCTCAGTTCAAATCCAGGTGCGATTGTCAGCAGAGAAACACAAAAATTTCATTGTTATTCCTGTCCTCTTGGCTGTGGCGGCATATGCAGTATAAACGGCAGATTCTCTTCAACTCACAAGCCTGAATATGAAACTGTATTGTCATTTGGCGGGTTTGTAATGAACAGAAACATGGATACAATATTCTATGTAAATGAGCTGCTGAACAGGGCGGGAATGGATACCATTTCAGCCGGCCATGCTGTTGCCTTTGCCATGGAGTGTTTTGAAAAGGGCATTTTAACCACAAAGGATACTGAAGGAAGGGAATTGAAATGGGCAGATCCTGACACCATTGAGTTTCTTGTGGAAAAAATGGTCACAAGGCAGGGCATAGGAAATATCCTGGCAGACGGGGTAAAACAGGCTGCCATGCATCTTGGCGGGCAGGCACAGAAAGCAGCCATGCATTGCGGAGGTCAGGAACCTGCCATGCATGATCCCAGAAATGACCCGGGATTTGCGCTTCATTACAGTGTGGAGCCTGCACCGGGCCGTCATACCAACGGGGCATTCCTGTATTATGAAATGTATCAGCTGTGGAAGGTGATAAAAGGGCTGCCAAAGCCCGGGCCAGGATATATGAAATCATCAAAATACAGATATAACATTAACCATGCACGCATGGGAAAAGCAAATTCCGAATACATGAATGTGATGAATGCGGCAGGAATATGTCTGTTCGGAGCATTTACAGGCGCACGCAGAATCCGTATTTTTGACTGGCTTAATGCAGCTTCGGGCTGGAATTTCACACCTGAGGAATACATGAAAAAAGGGGCTGACATACAGGCGCTCAAACAGGCATTCAATTTCAAACACGGAGTAAAACCGAAAAACAATATACTTCCTGACAGGCTGCTTGGCAGGCCTCCCCAGACAAAGGGTGCCAACAAGGGAAGAAGTGTTGATATGGAAGCCATGATAAAGGATTATTGGAAATTGTCTGGATGGGATGAAAAAACAGGCATGCCTTCCCATGAGATCATGGATCGTGTGGCAGGCATTGTCTGAGAATATATACAGGGAGAAAATTCATGGCATATACAATCAGCGAATCATGTATCGGATGCGGGGCCTGTAAAAAAATATGTCCGGCCCATGCTGTTGAAGGAGAAAAAAAATTACAGCACCATATAAAAGAGGAAATCTGCATTGAATGCGGAGCCTGCGGCAGAGTCTGCCCTGCAGGGGCGGTAAAGGATATTTTTGGTATTGTAATTGAGCGTGTTCCGCCAAAGAAATGGCTGCGGCCGTATTTTGATCTGGATAAATGCATGTCCTGCAATATCTGTCTGGATACCTGCCCTGCCGGTGCAATATCGTCCTGCATGCAGAAAGTCGGGTCAAAACATCTTTTTCCCTGTCTTACAGATGAATCAGAATGCATGGGATGCGGGTTCTGCGCACTTGACTGCCCTGTGGATGCCATAAGGCTCGGGCCTTTGGAAACGGGCCTGCAGATAAGCACCATAAATATGGAAAATTGTTAAATGGCCAGAACAGCAAAGGGCTCAGGCCGGGACAACCGCAGAAAGATTCTGGAAACAGCCATGGACATGATAGGGCGCAAAGGCGTGGATAAAATCACCCTGTCTGGTATTTCAGAAGCCTCCGGCATAAGCAAGGGTACTTTGTATTATTATTATTCCACAAAAAATGACCTGATTTTTGATATCGCTGATCTGCATATGGAGAAAATTACCCAGGCTCTGTTCAATATGATTGATGATAACGGCAGTCTTACATGGGAGCGTCTTCTCACCGCATTTTTCACCACCCTTCTTTCCTCGGATGCAAGAAGCAGGCTTCATATTTATCTTGTCAATGAAGCCATATCCGGTAACGAGTCATTGAAAAAGCGGTTTCAATCCACGTACAGACAATGGTTTGATATGGTGGATGAAGCATTTGCAAAGATGCAGGAACATGAAAGATATACAGAGGCCCATTCAAAACTGCTTGTGGCGGCAGTGGACGGATTTATTCTTCAAACCCTGCTTGATACAGATAAAACAAGGATAAAAGATATTGTTGCCCTGATGCTCAGGCTCATTGGCAGGTAAAAAATATTCCGGGTTACAGCAGCTTTCTTATGGCCTGATCCAGCCTTGTAATGGAAAATGGTTTTTCAAGCATTATTGAAAATCCGTAATCTTTGTAGTTTTCGGCCTGGGATTCCTGCGAATGCCCTGTAATCAGAATACCTTTGATATTATTGTCTGTCTTTTTTAACTGCCTCATGGAGGGAAATCCTCCCAGACCTGAATGAATATCAAGGTCCAGCAATGCAATATCAATTTTGTTGCCGGCTTGTGTTTCAGCCCGGCAAAGTTCTATGGCCTGTTCTCCGTCTGAGGTTGACAATGTGTCGTATCCAAGGCGTTCCAGAAGCTGCACAATGACGTCAAGTATGAGTTCATCATCATCCATTACCAGTACTCTGGCATTTGTTCTGGTTTTGGCAGGGGCTGTTGTGCCGGTATTACATGTGTCATTTTCAGAAATTTCATCGGTTTGGATATTTTTATTGAAAACAGGCAGGATAATACTGACATCAGTTCCCCTGTTCAGGGTTGAATCCACCTTGATAGTGCCTCCGTGCCGTGTTATGACCGACCATGCGATACTGAGACCGAATCCTTTGCTTTTGCGGTTGTCCATGGATTTGGTTGTAAAATATGGATTAAAGATCATATCCAGGTGTTCCCTGTATATTCCGCATCCTGAATCTGAAATGGATATAAGAATTTTGGCTGTTCCTGCACCGGGATTCTGATATTTAATTTTTGTTTTAAGTATACCGCTGCCATTCATGGCTTCCACGGAATTTTTAATGATATTGCCGAATGCAAGACTGAGCTGGGCCGGGTCTGCATAAAAATCACCTGGAATGGCATCAGCTTCAAATATGAGCTGAATATCTCTGCCCTCAATTTCTGTTTCAAGCTTTTTTCTGACCAGCGAAACAATATCTGTCCTGACTTTTACAGGTTTTCCGCCCCGGGCAAAGGAGATAAGATTGGATGAAATGGCTTTGGCCTGCATTATTGCTTTTTCAGCAATGGAAAGATATTTAAGGGGCTCGTCTTCATTGCATGAGAGCTGGGCAAGGTTGATATTCCCCATTATAATTGACAAAGTATTATTGAAATCATGGGCAACACCTCCTGCCATTGTGCCTATGCTTTCCAGTTTTCTGGAAGTTTCAATGGCTTTTTCAAATTCATGGAACAGGTTTTCTTTTTCTTTTTTTTCCGTAATGTCATAGGCGGTTCCAAGGTGGACAATTCTTTTGTCATACCATTGAACAGCCTTGTCAACTATGTGATACCAGCGGTTGTTGGATATATTGTGAAATTCCCATTCATATGGCCCGGCCGGTGTGCCGTCGGGACGGACAAGCCTTGAGTTTGTGCAGAAAGGGCATGGCCCTGTCTGTTTTCTGTTTACAGCTTCCCAGCATTTGAGCCCTTCCACGGGCATGGATTTTTCATGGCCGAAAACCTGCCTGAATTTCAGGTTTGTATAGATCAGTTCATGGGTTTTTATGTCAGAAACATAGACAATGGCTTCCATTGAATCAAATATGCCCCTGAAAATGGAAAAAGCTTTTTGGGCTTCCTTTTTTCTGGTAATCTGATATTTTTCCAGGTCATATTTTTCTTCTGCCCGCTTTATGATTGCATGCAGTTCGTCCATATCCCTGACAGGCTTTTGAAGGTAGTCAAAGGCATTTTTTTGTTTGAATGCCCTGGAAGCATTGTCAATGCTGGCATATCCGGTCAGGAATATGACCTGAACAAATGGATCTATCTCTTGTAGTTTTTTAAGCAGGGCTATACCGTCCATTTCATCCATATAAACATCTGAAAGAACCACCTTGAAAGGATTTCGTTTGAATATTCTGAGGGCATCAAATCCGTTATCTGAAGTTTCCACTTCTATTCCGCGGCGTTCAAATATGGCTTTGAACGATCTGGTCAGTCTTGGTTCGTCATCAACGATAAGCAGTCGTTCCGGCATTGTACCTCCTGAAACATTGTACCTGGTGCGCCTAGGCCCGGTATTGTCACAAACTCCCGGCTTTTTCAGGCCTAAGATACTGCGGTAAAAGATCATACACTTCGCATGGATTTTTAATGCTTTTTCTGCTGTCTATCTTTAATGCCTCGTCCAGGTTTGAATCACTTAAATTAATGGGTTCTGACATATCTGACAGCCCATTGCCTTTTGTATCGGTAAAAGGGATTAT
>CAYUOB010000034.1:0-9945 GCA_964446145.1 uncultured Desulfobacula sp. | reverse complement strand
TAGTGCCGGTGCTGATTTTTGCCTGCGTTTTTTGCCGACAGCAAAAAACGCAGGCTGACACCAGGGAGAACAGGTTAATTGTCTGGTCTGATCTGAATCTGAAAAAAATATATTTTATTGCACATCAGCAATTCCGACCTCCTCAAAGGTTTTGATGTCTGCAAGAATCCTTGTGGCAAGATCCACAAGCTCCATGCACACGGCAGCTCCTGTGCCTTCTCCAAGCCTGAATTTCAGGTCAATCAGCGGGGCGAGTCCGAGCCTTTCATGCATGAAATCATGTCCTGCCTCAACAGACCTGTGGCTTGCAAAAAGATAATTTTTTGCCGCAGGCTCAAGTTCACAGGCGATAAGTGCGCCAGCCGTGGATATGAAACCGTCACATATTACAGGGATACCCTTTGCAGCTCCGCCAAGGACAAGTCCTGCAAGAGCTCCTATTTCAAGCCCGCCCACCTTTGAAAGCACATCAACTGGATCTTTGGGGTCTGGTTTGTGCAGGGCAAGTCCCTTTTTGATGACATTTATTTTGTTCTGCAATGCCTTATCGTCAATTCCAGTACCTCTTCCGGTCAGTTTTTCTGGAGGAATACCGGAAAAAGCAGCTATTATGGCTGAAGAAGGAGTGGTATTTCCTATTCCCATGTCTCCGGTTCCAAGAATATCCAAATTGCCATGATCAATAAGTTCGTTTACTATTTCAATACCGGCCTCAATGGATGCAACAGCTTCATCGCGCGTCATTGCCGGTTCTTTTGTGAAATTGGCTGTGCCGTGTCGTATTTTTTTATGAAAAATGGGCAGGTCAGGGTCAAAATCATGGTTCACACCAATGTCAGCCGCCTTTACAACTGCTCCTGCATGTTTGGCGATTACATTTACAGATGCACCTCCTGCTGCAAAATTATATACCATCTGCGGAGTGACATCAGACGGGAAAAGACTGACTCCTTCTTCGGTCACCCCATGGTCGCCTGCGCATGTTATTATTACCTTGTGCTCAAGCTTTACATCAATATTGCCTTTAATTGCGGCAAGCCTTGCTGCAACGTCTTCCATCACTCCCAGGCTTCCTGCCGGTCTTGCCTGGTTTGCAAGACGTTCTCTGGCTTGGTTCAATGCATCTTTGTTAAGTTCTTTTCTGATTGATTTGATTGTATCATTGAGTAAATACATGGATTCACCTCTTTTCTTTTATATCGTGTTCAAAAACCTCCATCCCCTTTTTCATGGCACAGAAATCTCCGCACATGGTGCATGTCTGTTTCTGGTCAGGAACTCTGGAATGGCGCACTCTGGCTGCTGCTTCAGGAAAGAGAAGATATGATTCAAGATCTTCCCACCTCATGTCCCGTCTTGCCATTGCAGCCTGTTTTTCATTTTCACGGCGTTCAGGATATTTGCATATATCCCCTATCCGGGCTGCAAGCCTTGTTGCCCTGACTCCCTGTCTTACATCCTCGACATCCGGAAGTCCCAGATGTTCGGCAGGAGTGATGTAACAGATCAGGTCAGCTCCGAAGCGGGCGGAATTCGCCGCTCCCACTGCGGCTGCAATATGATCGTATCCAGCACCTGTATCACAGGGAATGGGCCCGAGAACATAATAGGGGGCATTTCCCGACATCTTTTTTTCCAGTATTATGTTTGCCTGAATTTCATCAAGAGGCACATGGCCCGGCCCTTCAACCATTGTCTGGCATCCCAGGCTGCGCCCTGTTTCAGCAAGTTCGCAATTGATGATCATTTCCGCCATCTGCGCCCTGTCATGGCTGTCGTGAATGGCTCCGGCCCTTATGCCATTGCCAAGGGACAGAACAGCATCATATTTTTTCATCAGGGAACAGACTCTGTCAAATTGTTCATATAAAGGGTTTTCCCTTTTATTCATGTCCATCCATGCAACCATGAAGGTTCCTCCTTTGGAAGCAAGGCCTCCATACCGGAATCCTTGTTTTCGCAGGCGTTCAATTGTGTACTGGTTGATACCGCAGTGAATGGCCATGAAACTGAGCCCGTCGTCAAGCTGACGTTCAATAAGATCAAACAGGTATTCAGGGTCAAGCTTTGCAGGATTTTTATATTTCTGTATGGTTTCCTTGAAAGCCTGATATAGTGGGACATTTCCCACAGCAAGGTCGGTTTCTTCAAGAATTTTCCGCCTGATTTTATCAAGATTGCCTGCGGCAGATAATTCCATGAGAGTGTCAGCACCTTCCTGTTGAGCTGCTCCTGCCTTTTCAATTTCAAGGCCAATGTCACAGATGTCAGACGATGTTCCGATTGATGCATTGACCTTTGTGCGAAGCCCTGTGCCTATTCCTGTAACCTTTTGATGCTTTCGCCTGTGATTACATGGAATTACAATTTCGCCGGATGCAACATGCTCCCTGATGAAATTTTCACAAAGGCCTTCTGATTCTGCAATGATACGCATTTCGCGTGTGACTGTGCCCTGACGGGCATGTTCAAGCTGTGTCTTCATAGTTTCCCCGCTATTTATCCACTTTTGCAGAACCCGAAAAAAAAGAGTTCTGCAAAAAAAATCTGCAAAACCCTTTACCATCAGGTTTGACTGCCAAAGCTGCCAGGCACGTCTTCTGACTTCCGGCCTTGGATCTGCTGCCTGCCTTCCCGTTTTCACAGTGGCTTGTTGAGGCGCGGATATTTCCGGTTACAGCGGCGGGACCGTCACGGAATTTCACCGTGTTCCGTTTACCTTGGGCAACCTGTATTATTGACATGCATTTACATGATAATGGTTTTTCTGTCAATCCTTTCAGGTTATACGGCAGTTGTTTTTTGTTTTTCATGCCTTGTCATTTTTGAAAAAAATATTGACATTGAAATCTGTCCCGGTTATCAAAAGAATGATTTAAGTTCACTGGGGGTGCCGTTAAAAATGGCTGAGAGAAGCTGGCTGCTTCAACCCTTGGAACCTGATACGGTTAGTACCGGCGTAGGGAAAGTGCATGAAGCTCTTCTTTTTTTATCTGCTTTTTTTCAGCTTTTCCCCATATCTGCCAGTAAAATTTTCAAGGTTCCATAAACACAGTGGCAATATTTTGGAGGTGTTATGCAAATAATTCTGAACGGAGAAAAAACAGAATTGAAAAACAGGCTTTCCCTTATGGCCCTTGTCAGGGCGCAGGGCATGGATCCTGATGCTGTTGTTGCTGAGGTCAATCTCAAGGTTATTCCAGGGTGCGAATGGGAAAATTACATGATTGAGAATCAGGACAGAATTGAATTGTTAAGTTTTGTGGGAGGCGGATAAATGTGTTGTTTTGAAGATGACAGGCTCATTCTGGGTGATATTGAGTTTACAAGCAGGCTTTTGACCGGTACAGGTAAATTTGCATCAAGGAAGCTTATCGCTCCCATGCTTGAGGCAAGCGGATCCCAGATAATCACCATTGCCCTGAGAAGGGTTGATCCAGGTGCAGGCAGTGAAAATATTCTTTCATACATACCTGAATCTGTGACACTTCTGCCCAATACTTCAGGAGCAAGAACTGCTGATGAAGCTGTGCGCATTGCAAGAATTGCAAGGCAGGCAGGGTGCGGCAATTTCATAAAAATCGAAGTTATCACAGACATGCAATATCTTTTTCCTGATAACCATGAAACTGTCCTTGCAACACAGATATTGGCACAGGAGGGTTTTGTTGTGCTTCCTTATATCATGCCTGACCTGACAACGGTACGCCAGCTTCATGATGCAGGGGCGGCTGCTGTCATGCCGCTTGGCTCTCCCATCGGAACCAACCTCGGCCTTGAGATGCAGCCCATGCTAAGGCGAATAATCGAGATATCAAGGCTGCCCGTGATTGTGGATGCAGGCATAGGAAAGCCTTCCCATGCAGCCTGCGCCATGGAAATGGGTGCTGATGCAGTCCTTGTGAATACTGCCATTGCAACCAGCAAAGACCCCGTTCTTGCGGGCAGGGCATTTTCCAGGGCTGTGGAAGCAGGAAGAATGGCTTTTCGCTCAAAACTTGGGGATCAAAGCGGTATTGCAAGGCCGTCTTCGCCTTTGACCGGATTTTTGCGGGAGAAATAGAATGAACTTCATGGAATTTGCCGCACGGTTTGATTCCTTTGATTTTGAGGGATATTTCAGAGGGGTTGCAGAGGATGATGTCAAAAGATCCATTGACAGGGAAACTCTAGACACTTACGATTTTCTGAATCTGCTTTCACAGACGGCTGCCCGTTTTCTGGAACCCATGGCAGTAAAGGCAAGGCAGTCAACTGTTCAGTATTTCGGCAGAACAGTGGGTATCTATGCTCCCATGTATATTTCTGATTATTGTTCAAATTACTGCACCTATTGCGGGTTTAACTGCAGAACAGAATTTCCAAGAACAAAATTGACCCTGGACCAGATAGAAGAAGAAGCAAAAGCTGTGGCGGCAACAGGTATCCGACACATTCTTGTTCTGACAGGTGAAGCTCCTGACAAAACTCCCATATCCTATCTTGAAGATGCCGTGGCTCTGCTTGCCAGGTATTTTTCATCCGTTGCCCTTGAGATTTTTCCCATGGATGAAGATGAATACAGGATACTTAAAAATGCCGGGGCAGATTCTCTTACCATATACCAGGAAGTATATGACAGGGAAATTTACAGCCAGGTTCATCTCAAAGGCAGGAAATCAGATTATGCCTACAGAATTTTAACTCCTGAAAGGGGGGCAAAAGCAGGGTTCCGAGCCGTCAACATAGGCCCTCTTTTCGGGCTTGGCCCTGTGATGACAGAGGCTTTCATGGCAGGGATACATGCAAAATTTCTTGAACGGAAATTTGGCGATGTGGAAATTTCCCTGTCGCTTCCCAGAATGACAAAGGCAAAGGGCGGCATTGGCCCCAGGCATGAATTGACAGATGCGTATTTTGTTCAGATCATGCTTGCATGGAGGCTTTTCATGCCCAGGCTTGGTATCACCATATCAACACGGGAATCTGCTGATTTCAGGGACAGGCTGATCCATCTTGGTGCAACAAGATATTCTGCCGGCTCAAGAACACAAGTGGGAGGCTATGCCCTGTCCACTGAAGATTTTACACCTCAGTTTGAAATAACAGATACAAGAGATGTTGCCCAGATTGCTGAAATGATACGTAAAAGCGGTTATCAGCCGGTCTTCAAGGACTGGGAGATTCTGTGATGAAAATCGGGATTGCAGGAATAGGAGGAATAGGATCAAATGTGGCAAGAATGCTTGCACAGGCAGGGATCAGGTATCTTAAAATTGTTGATTTTGACTGTGTTGAAAGATCAAACCTTGACAGGCAGTTCTACAAAGTTTCCCAGATCGGATGCAGAAAAACCGACAGCCTTGAATCAAACTTAAAAGATATTTTTCCTGAAATGAATATTGAAAAAATACACATGAAAATTATGCCCGGACAGGCAGAGGCGGTGTTTTCAGACTGTGAAATTGTTGTGGAAGGGTTTGACAGCAGGTTTTCAAAAAAAATGATCATGGAAGACCTTTGCATGACAGATAAGATTGTGGTCGGCGCTTCAGGAATTGCAGGCAGTGATATTGACGGGGTTTCAGTAAAAAGGATTGGCAATTGCAGTATTGTGGGAGATTTTGTGTCCTGTCAGTCGGACAATATTGTGTTTCCACCTAAAATTGCTGTGGTATCTGCCATGATGGCAGCCATTGTGCTGGAAAATATGAAAGGGTGAAATTTATGAATGAATCAAGGCTTTTGGATGCAAATATCAATCGTGCAGCTGAAGGCATCAGAGTGCTGGAGGATATTGCAAGGTTCAGATTTGACAACAGACAGCTGTCTTCTCAGCTCAGGCATATGCGCCATGAACTCAGGAATTTTTTCAGAAAAAGACAGAGAAATCTTCTGGCATCCAGGGATTCTGTCAATGATGTGGGCAAGCTGACTTCCATGTTCCAGGCATCAGATACCAGAAAAGATGTCAAAGACAGTGTTGTATCCTGTTTTAAAAGGGCACAGGAATCGTTCAGAACCCTGGAGGAAATTTTAAAGGCAGAAGGCCGGTATGAAGAAGGAAAAAGAATAGAGCAGATGCGGTTTGATATGTATTCTCTGGAACCTGAAATGGTTTCCCTGTTTTCACGCAGGCTTAAGCATGGGATTTATGCAATCCTTGGTGAAAAATTCAGCTGCGGCAGAACAAATGTTCAGGTGGCCCGTAAGCTTGCCAGGGCAGGAGTCGACATTATTCAGTACAGGGAAAAAACTGCGGACAAACCCCTGGGCCAGATGCTCAGGGAATGCCGTGAAATCAGAAAAATAACAGAAGATGCCGGTATTACCTTCATTGTCAACGATCATGTGCACATTGCGCTTATGGTGGAGGCCGATGGTGTTCATCAGGGACAGGATGACCTTCCCGTGGAAGAAGTTCGCACCATTGCACCGGATATGATGATAGGGTGTTCCACCCACTCACCTGAACAGGCTCAGAAGGCTGTGAAAAGCGGAGCGGATTACATAGGAGTGGGCCCGATCTTTCCCACACGCACCAAGGAAGATGTGTGTGATGCCGTGGGGCTTGAATATCTTGATCATGTTGTTTCACACCATGAAATTCCCTTTGTGGCCATAGGCGGAATCAAGCTTCATAATTTAAGACAGGTGCTTTCACACGGGGCCCGGACAGTGTGTCTTGTAACTGAAATAATCGGTGCGCCTGATATTGAAAAAAGAGTGCAGGAAATCAGAAACATAACAGGAGAATATGAATGAAACAATCCTATACAACCCAGATGGATGCTGCAAAAAAAGCGATTTTAACCCCTGAAATGGAGCAGGTTCTTGAAAATGAAACAATTTCACGGTCAGAGCTCATGGAAGGAATTGCCCAGGGGCAGATTGCCATACCTGCGAACCGCAGCCATAAGAACCTTAAAGCAGCTGGAGTGGGAAAGGGGCTTAAAACCAAAATCAATGTCAATCTTGGGGTATCAAAGGATGTATGCTCCTTTGATGCTGAGCTTGGCAAGGCAAAAATGGCTGTTGAATATGATGCAGATGCTGTAATGGACCTGAGTGTGTCAGGAGATACGGAAAATTTCAGAAAAAAACTGGTTGAGAATATTCCGGTGATGATCGGTACGGTTCCAATTTATGATACCCTGACAAGAACAGGTAAACCGGTTGAGGATATCACCATTGACGACTGGTTTGAAACTGTTGAAATCCATGCACTGAACGGTATTGATTTTATTACCATTCATGCAGGGCTCACCCTTAAATGCGCAGCAAGCCTTGAAACAAATCCAAGGGTGTGCGGAATCGTCAGCCGGGGTGGGTCAATACTGTTTGAATGGATGAAAAAAAATGCCAGGGAAAATCCTTTTTATGAGCATTTTGACCGTTTGCTTGATATCTGTGAAGCCCATGATGTCTGCATCAGCCTGGGAGACGGGTTAAGACCCGGTGCCATAAAGGATTCCACGGATGCTCCCCAGATTGAGGAATTGATTACATTGGGAGAGCTTGCAAAAAGGGCATGGCAGCACAATGTTCAGGTCATGATTGAAGGCCCCGGGCATGTACCGCTCCATGAGATTGAAATGAATATGAAAATTCAGAAGAAATTATGCCACAATGCTCCATTTTATGTCCTGGGCCCCCTTGTGACTGATATTGCACCGGGATATGATCATATAACTTCTGCCATAGGCGGGGCAGTTGCAGCCATGCACGGAGCGGATTTCTTGTGCTATGTCACTCCGGCTGAGCACCTTCGCCTGCCAGATGCCGCTGATGTGAAAGAAGGCATCATGGCGGCAAAAATAGCTGCCCATGCAGGAGATATTGCAAAGGGCATAAAAGGAGCCGCAATTCAGGATAACAGCATGGGCGCAGCAAGGGGGGAGCTTGACTGGGAAAAACAGTTTGACAATGCCATTGATCCTGAAAAGGCAAGAGTGTTCAGGGAATCATCAAAGCCCGCTGAAAAGGATGTCTGCACCATGTGCGGTGATTTTTGTGCAGTAAAAAGGACAAGAGAGCTCAGGTGATTTCAGATTTTTTGCTCCACGCTTTCAAAGCAGGGAATACAAAGGTTTTTACCCTCAAAAAGCCTGATGCGTGATTCCATTGTCATTTCCCGGCAATTGTCACATCTTATGCTTTTCAAAATTCTGGCTGATCTTACCGGTGCTGAACTGATCCGGCTTAAATGGAACAGTTCAGCGAGGTCAGCTGCAAGCAGAAGCTGTATCCTGCGTTCCCTGTCCTGTTCTTTTTGTGTAAACTCAGAATTGAACACAGCCCTGAATCCCTTTTGTGAACTTCTGTCGTAAAAAGTGAAAGCTGATTTGCCATAATCTTTATGCACAAGGTTTCCCTTGCCAAAAGAACATCCTGTCAGAAACTGAATGGCATCCACTGCACACATGTCTGTTTCAGTGACACATACGGCAGATGATGATTTATGGATATTAAGTTTTTCCATTGCAAGCTCTGACACACGGATTCCTATGGTCAGTCCGGGGCAGTTGTGGCCGTGAAAATCTATTGTCCTGTCAATAAGTTCTTTTGCAAGGGAGCATTTCATTCTGTTCCTGCCTCATAGGTGCATGCTGAAAAATCAATTTCTGCACCGCATTTATCACATTTATGGGGTTTGTCAAATTCATCTGAGAAAATTTCCTTTGATGCACCGCAGTCAGGGCATTTACAGGTAAATGATTTCAGGTTTTTGAATTGTTCAAAACCTGGGCAATGTTGCGGGGTTGTCATGACAGCCTCCTTCATGAATTGTATGGTTATGGGATGAAAGGAGAAGTTTATATTATGATTAAAGGTTAATTCCTGTTTATTGTCAAGGTAAAAAAAGCTTGTGTTCAGGGCCGGCACCTTTTATAAAAATTGCAGTTATTTTTTTGTGAAGAACTGAACTTTGAACAATTGTTTTTACTTTTACGGTAAAACCTGATACTTATGCCCAAATGAAAACTAAAGAATTTCAGACCGCCCGGGTGGCTCTCATTGCATTTTCCCATTTTATTCATGATATTTATACAAGTTTTTTATCTCCGCTTCTGCCGATTATCATTGACAGGTTATCACTGACTCTTGCCCAGGCAGGGCTTTTATCCACTGTGATGCAGATTCCGGCCCTTCTCAATCCTTTCATAGGGGTGCTGACAGATAAGAAATCGCTTGCAAGATGGCTTGTGATCCTGGCTCCAAGCCTGACAGCTGTTTCCATGAGCCTGATTTTGAGCGCCTCTTCCTATTATATGGTTCTGGGTCTTGTGTTCTGTGCCGGTATCAGTGTTGCTCTTTATCATGTGCCATCTCCTGTGCTCATTGCAAAATATTCAGGCCGCATGAAGGGCAGGGGCATGAGCATTTTCATGACAGGCGGGGAATCCGCAAGAACTTTCGGCCCCATGTTTGCCGTGGCTGCCGTGTCTTTTCTTGGACGGGATCATTTTTATGTGGTTATGATACTTGCAATGATTGTGTCTGTGCTGCTTTTTTTCACCCTTGAAAAGAATGAAGCCAGGCCTGACATCAATAAATCCGGGTCCTTAAAAGCAGCTTTTATTGAGGTAAAACATGTGTTGGTTCCCCTTGCAGGCATCTTAATGGCAAGGTCATTCATGCATGCTTCAATGGGGATGTTTCTTACGGTATTTGTGGCAAGGAAAACGGGAAACCTGTGGCTCAGCGGAGGCGCACTTGCCCTGTATGAAGCATTTGGAGTGGCAGGAGTTCTGAGCGCAGGCACTTTCAGTGACTGGATCGGACGGCAGAAAGTGTTATTATGGGTATTGACCATAGCTCCTGTTGCCATACTGGGATTTGTATTTTCAGACGGGATATTGAAAATTATCATGCTTGCTTTAACAGGGTTTGCAGTTTTATCCACGACTCCCGTGATGCTGGCCATTATTCAGGAAAATGCAGAGCATAATCCTTCTGCTGCAA